>NZ_JBHTVQ010000029.1:30746-87884 GCF_042792855.1 Streptomyces sp. NPDC056600 | reverse complement strand
CCCGGGGGCGCGGGCCCGCCGGTGCGGGCCCCGGCCCGCTCGCCGCCCCCGGCGGCCCGCCGGCGACCGCCGGGCCGCCGAGGCCACCTCACGACCGGCGTGGCCCCCGCGCGGCCGTTCCGGGCAGAGGGAGGGACGCCGGGCCACGGGCGTCCCTCCCCTTCCCACGCCGCCCTCCCTGCGCCGCCGTCCGTCGCGGCGGCGGGGCACGGCCCGTCGTCCCCTCCTCGGCTACCCGGCCGTGATCCGCAGGACGCCGGTGGTGGTGCCCTGGAGGACCACCCCGCCGGGGGCGATGGAGCCCACCATCTGCAGGGTGTCGAAGATGAAGCCGCTGCCCAGCCACTTGGTGCGGGTCACCGCGCCAGTCTCCGGGTCGATCTCCGCGTAGTGGTAGGGGTCGAGGACGGAGGTGGAGGTGGTTCCCGGGATCACCGGCTCCCGCAGCACCGTGCGCAGCTTTCCGTCCGCCGTGGACAGCCGCGGCACCGCCGCCGACCGGACGCGGTTGTCCCACTTCAGGTCGCATCCGGACCCGTCCGCCCGCACGTCCACCCGGGACAGGCCGCCGGTGAAGGCGGCCGAGGAGGGCACACTCTCCCCCGCGCCCTCCGGGAGCTGCGGGTAGGGGTAGCCGTACGTCGAGGCGATGAAGACGCTGTCGCCGACGGCCACCGGCGAGTTCTCGCTGCCGCTGCCACCCGTCTTCAGCACCGGCACCGAGCAGACCTGGGAGCCGTCGGCGACCCGGTACACCAGCAGGTTCACGGTCGGGGCCGCGTTGTCGACGATGGTCAGGTAGTCGGTGCCGGTGCGCGGGCCGAAGAAGGTCGGCGTCGAACCGGTGCCCCAGCTGAGCTGTCCGGGCTTGCGGCCCGGTCCCCGCTCGTAGGCCTTGCGCCAGGCGATCCGTGGCGTGCCGTCCGCCGCGGCGGTCAGCAGGTAGGTGGCGTGGGTGGTCGACACGGCGGTGCCGGCCGGCGCCGTGGAGATCGAGTTGGCCACCTGCTCGCCCCCGGGCAGGGCGAGCGGACGCACCGCGCCCGTCCGGTCGTCGGCCGTCCCCACCACGCCCTGCGCGGTGGCGAACCAGACCCGTCCCTCCCAGTCCGGTGCCACCCCGGTCACCGAGTCGCCGTCCGGCACGGCCCCGGCGAGCGGGAGCCGGCTGTCCACGTACAGCTCCCAGCCGCCGGAAGCGGTGCGCCGGTGGGCGACCCGCAGCAGGTCGCGGTTGCCGTCGACGGCGACCAGTCTGTCCCGGTGGTCGAGGTAGGCGTAGACCCCGCCGAGCAGGGACCCCTGGGCGAGCGCCAGTTCCGCGAGGGACTCCCCGGTGGCGGGGTCGAGAAGGTGCACGGTGGGGGTGCGGCCGAAGATGGTGGTGCAGAGCGCCACCGGGAAGCCGTCCGCGCCCACCAGCACGGTCGGGCAGGCGGACGCCAGGGCGGTGCGGTGCGAGGTGAGCGTGCCGGCGGCCGGTCCGGGCAGCGGGGTGGCGTCCGAGGAGGCCGTGTCGCCGTGCATGGTGGCGGTGCCCACCGGGCCGGCGTACGGGTTGGCGGGCGGCAGTGGCCCGGTCGGGGTCACCGCCGAGGCGGAGGTGCCGGAGCTCAGGGCGAGCAGCGTCGACGCGGCGACGACGGCGGCACGGGAGAGGGGCGCGAGGCGCATGGGGTCATCCGTCCATCGGAAGGGGAGCGGGTACACGCGGACAGCGGTGCACACTCCGCCCGGCAGGAGGGAGAAGCCCGGCACGGCCGGGCGGGGGTCACCGCGCTCAGAGGGCGCGGTGACACATCGCCGAGCACACGTGGGCCAGGTCGACGTCGAGTCGACGGCTCAGGTGGGCGTGGCGATCCATGCGGCGAGTGTGCCGAAGCCCCGCCCTCGCGCACAACTCCCGTCTCACGCAGCGGTCTTGACCCGGCAGCGGTGAGTAAGTACCAGCTGGGGCCCGACCGGTCATGCCTCCCAGGCGCGAGGGCGGTCCAGCTCTTCCCACTCGGGGCGGAGCAGTGAGAACACGGCCAGGTCGTGGCGGCGGCCGCGGTGGAGGCAGGCGGCGCGACGGACTCCCTCACGGGTGAAGCCGCATTTGGCGAGGACGGCGAGCGCCGGGGTGTTGTCGGTGTGCGTCTCCGCCGTGAGCCGGTACATCGGGAGCTCGCCGAACGCCAGGTCCACCACCGCGTCGAGGGCAGCGCGGCCGTGGCCCTGCCCGCGGTGTCCGGCGGCGAGCATCAACTCGACGTCGGCTGTGCCGTCGACCATGTTCTGGCGGGTCAGCGCGACAATGCCGACCGGGGCGCCGCCGACCGGACAGACGAGGAAGTCGTCGCGGTCGTCGTCCTCGATGTCACGCTCGATGCGCTCGCGCACGGCGGTGATCGAGCGTGGCCACATCCCCATCTGGTGGGCGGCCACAGGATCGGATCTCCAGCTGTGCACGAGTTCGGCGTCGTCCATGTCGAGTGCCGCGAGGCCGACGGACCGGGCCCGCCAGGCGAGTTCTCTCCCGGCCTCCGCGTCGCACTCGTCGTCGCCCGGACTTTCGTTGCTCTTGGTCACGGACGGATGCTAGGGGTACCCCCGGTCCGGGGCCACCGCGTTTCTCCGCTCTCGTCGCCGACCCGCGGGGCGTCCGTCACGGAGCCGACGGCGGCGTCCGCCTCTCCGCCTGGTGCGGCGCGCCACCCGGTGCGCCGGCTCCGGGCGAGGGCGGCGTCAGCTCACCCGGGACGACCCGGGGAGGTGCGGCCGCTTCCGTACTGTCCGTACTCGCCGCCTCTTCCCGCTCCTTCTCCTCCTTCAGTGCGCGGGCCTCGGCCTTGAGGATGCGCGCCGACTTGCCGGCCGACCGCACCAGGTCGGGGAGCCTCTTGGCGGACAGGACGGCGATGACGACGACGAGGACGACGGCGAGTTCACTCAGTCCGAACATGGCCTGCTCCTAGGGGTGGGGTGGATGTGGCGGGGGGACGCCCTCAG
This sequence comes from Streptomyces sp. NPDC056600, assembly GCF_042792855.1. Lineage (NCBI taxonomy): Bacteria > Bacillati > Actinomycetota > Actinomycetes > Kitasatosporales > Streptomycetaceae > Streptomyces > Streptomyces sp. NPDC056600. The sequence continues at coordinate 84,893 of NZ_JBHTVQ010000029.1, read as the reverse complement.
GACGGGGGGACTCCTGGTGACCCGTCAGAATCTACAGGCGTGTAGAAGCTCTGGTCCACGGTGAGGCGAGCGGGCGGGCCCTCGCGGGTCTATACGATGACCGCCCGGGAAACGAACAGCGGCGGAGGGGAGACAGGTCGTGGCGGAGCAGCGGCGGCCCCGGCGCGGGCAGGGGGAGCTGGAGGCGCTGGTCCTGTCGGCACTGCAGGAGGCGGAGGGCCCGGCGACGGCCGGCTGGGTGCAGGGACGCCTGGGCGAGGACCTCGCCTACACCACGGTGGTCACGATCCTGACCAGGCTGCTGGACAAGGGGGCCGTCACCCGTGAGCGCGCGGGGCGGTCGTTCGCGTGGACCCCGGCGTCCGACCACGCCGGTCTGGCCGCCCGGAAGATGCGCCGGGTGCTGGACGGCGAGAGGGACCGGGAGGCCGTGCTGGCGAGCTTCGTCACCGGCCTGGAACCGGACGACGAACGCCTGCTGCGGGAACTCCTCGGCCGGCCCGGGAGCGAAGGGGACGACTGACCTCATGGGGGTGTTCGTCTTCCTTCCGCTGGTCCTGCCGCTCACCGCCTGGCCGGTGGCCCGGCTGGCCGAGCAGCACCTGCACCCGCGGACGGCGACCCGGCTGCTGACGTCCGTCGCCGCGGTGATGGCCGCCTGCAGCACCGTCTGCCTTGGCCTGCTGGTGGTCGTCGGCACCGCCCAGCTCCCCGGGAACCCTCTGCCGGACGGCTGGTCCGACCCTGAGGTGCGCGAAGCGGTCCCGTACGACGAGGTGGCAGGCAAGGCGGCCATCCCCGTGCTGTGCGCGGTGCTCGCCCTCTGCGGCCGGACCCTGTGGCGGCACGTCCGGCTGCGGCGCCGGGCGCACCGGGCGCTCGCCGGGCTGCGGGACACGGAGGTGGCGGTGCTGCCGGACGACGTCGCCTACGCGTACGCCCTCCCCGGCGGCGGCCGACGGGGCCGCGTCGTGGTGACCACCGGGCTCCTCGACGGTCTCGAACCGGCGGAGCGCCGCGCCCTGTTCGCCCACGAGCGCTCCCACCTGGCCGCCCGCCACCACCGCTACCTGCTGGCGGTGGGGCTGGCGGCGCGGGCCAACCCCTTCTTGCGGCCGCTGCGGACCGCCGTGTCGTACACGACGGAACGGTGGGCGGACGAGGAGGCCGCGCAGGCGGTCGGCAGCCGGCGGACCGTGGCCCGCGCGATCGGCAAGGCGGCGCTGGTGTCCCGCGCCGCCCCGTCGGCGGCGTGGGCGAACTTCGCCGTCGCGGGGCCGGTGCCCAGGCGGGTGGCCGCGCTGCTCGGTCCGGCCCCGGCCGCACGGCGGTGGCCGTCCCTGTTCACCGCCGTCGGACTCGCCGCCTGGGGTGCGGCGGTCGCGGCCGCCGTGTCGGCGATGTCGTCCGCCAACGCGGCCGTGACGATGACCCTCATCCTGTACGCCGCCACCCCGCTCTGACCCGGGTGCGTCTCCCTCCCCCGACGCACGCGCGCCGAGGGGAGGGACAGGACCTCAGCCACACCCGACCGGGTCGGCCGGGGACCGGACCGGGTCAATCCGGGACCGGACCGGGTCAATCCGGGACCGGACCGGGTCAGTCAGGTGCCGCGCCACGCCGATCCGCGGCGCAGCCCCTCCACGCCGACGCCCGGCGGCGCCTCACGGGCGGCGACGAGCCGCGGGAGCCACCGCCGCAGGACTCATGCCTCCTCGCCGTCCCCCTCATCCTCGTCCCCCTCGAAGAAGTCACCCACCTCGTCCACGACCTCGGCCGCGACCATGCCGCCGACCACCCCGACCGCGAGCCCCGCGGCGCCGGCCGCGACCGCCGTGCCCATGCCCGGCCCCGACGCACCATGCCCCTGGTGGTGGTCCCCGTGGCCGTGACCCGCCTGCCCGGCGTACGCCGCCTGCGCGCCGTGCCCGAAGCCGCCGTTCCCGTAACCGGCGTGCCCGTGACCGCCGTGGCCGTCATCCCCGTGCCCGTGCCCGTGCCCGCCGGCCCCGAACCCGCCGTGCGCCCCGTACGCGGCCCGGTGCTCGACGAGTCGCCGGACCCAGCCGTCGACCTCGGCGCTCCAGTCGCGGACCTCGTCATGGCCGACGGTGACGTGGGTGAGCGCGTCGTGACCGGCGGAGAGGAACCCGCCTCGCTTGTCGGCCTCCAGGACGACCTCCATGCCGCCCGGGTGGGCGAGGAAGGTCACCTCGATCTCGTTCACCTGATGCGCGAACCGCGGCGACGGGGTGATCTCGATCTCCTGGTAGAAGGGCAGCCGCTGGCCGGTGCCGCCGACGCGGCCGTACTCCAGGTCGGCGGACCGGAAGCCGAAGCCGAGGCTGCCGAAGGCCTCGAGGATCGCCTCCTGGACGGGCAGCGGCCGCACGGTCAGCGGATCCAGGTCGCCCTTGTCCCGGGCGCCCGCCACCGCCAGCTCGGTGCGCACGCCCAGCACGATCCCCAGCGGCTGCCCGTGCAGCTCCGTGACCGGCGTCTCCCAGGGCAGCGGCACTCCGAACGGCAGGCTGAGCCGCTCCCCCGCCGCGAGGCGGAATCCCCCGCCGACGGTGTACCGCTCGAAGGCGACCACACCCTCGCTCTCCCCGTCCGCGTGTTCCGCCTCCACCCGGGCCACCAGTTCCAGGGCGACCTGTGCGATCTCGACGTCGCCGCTGCCGCCCTCGATCCGCACCTGACCGGTGAGCGTCGAGCCGGGCAGGACGGGTCCGGGGTCGAGGACCGTGTCGACGGTGGGTCCCCCCACACCGAGTGCGCCGAGCAGTCGTTTGAACACCATGAGGCGTCCGTTCCTCCTTCAGTGCCGCGTTCGCCCAGGCAGGGCGACCGACCGGCGGTTCACCCGCCGTTCCCACTTCTACAGACGTGTAGAAGCATAGGATGATCCCGTACGCGGAGGGACACCCTCCACGCCGGGTCGCGGTGAGGGCCGGGAACACCGGCCCGGTCCGGACCGTTGTCCCGGTAGATCCAGAACCAGAAGGAGTCACCCCTTGTCCGCCAGACCGACGGACCCCCCGGGGCACAGTCCCCGACCATTCCGCCGACGCGTTCCTGATCACGGCACACGGCGGGATGGTGTTCGATGAGTGCCGCGAACGCCCTGCTGGGCCTGCTGGCCGTCTTCGTGCTGACCGCGGGCACCGGTTACTTCGTCGCCCAGGAGTTCGCCTACGTCTCCGCCGACCGCCTCGCGCTGGCGCGCGACGCCGAGCGGGGCGACCGGAAGGCGGCCCGCGCGCTGAAGGTGCTGGAGCGGCTGTCGTTCATGCTGTCGGGCGCTCAGCTCGGCATCACCGTGACCGGACTGGTCGTCGGTTTCATCGCCGAGCCGTCCGTCTCCGCGTTGCTCAGGCCCGCCCTGTCCGGCATCGGCCTGCCCTCGGCCGCGGTGAGCGCGGTCTCCGTGGTGCTGGCCTTCGTGCTGGCCACCTTCGTGCAGATGGTGCTGGGCGAACTGGCCCCGAAGAACCTCGCCATCGCCGTCCCGGAACGCCTCGCCAAGTCCCTGGCGAGCTCCACGCTGCTCTACCTGAAGATCGTCGGGCCGCTGGTCCGGGTCTTCGACGGCGCCGCCGACCGGCTGCTGCGCAGGGTCGGCATCGAGCCGGTCGAGGAGCTGCACCACGGCGCCACGCTGGAGGAGCTGGGCCACCTGATCGGCGAGTCCCACGAGCGTGGGGCCCTGCCGGAGGAGACCGCCGCCCTCCTCGACCACGCGCTGGAGTTCTCCGACCGGACCGTGCACCAGGTGATGGTGCCGCGGGTGGACGCCGTCTTCGTCCGGGAGGACGCGACGGCCGCCGAGGCCATCGGCCTGATCGCCCGCCACGGACACTCCAACTACCCGGTGCTCGGCGACCACCCCGACGAGATCACCGGCGTCCTCGGGGTCAACGAGCTGATGCGCCGATCGGCCGACGACCTCCAGGACGCCACCGCCGGCGCGCTCGCCCGGCGGCCGCTCTTCCTGCCCGACACCCTCCCGCTGCCCGACGCGGTCACCCAGATGCGCGAGCGGGACGACGAGTTCGCCGTCGTCCTCGACGAGCACGGCGGGGTGGCCGGCATCGTCACCTACGAGGACATAGCCGAGGAACTGATCGGCGACATCGCGGACGAGACGGACACCGTCACGGAGGTCGCCGTGCCGGACGCCGGCGGCTGGCTGGTGGACGCCGGACGGCGGCTGGACGAGGTGGCCGAGGTCACCGGTGTCGGCCTGCCCGAGGAGGAGGACTACGACACCGTGGCCGGCCTGGTGGTCGACCGCCTCGGCCGCTTCCCGGCCGTCGGCGACCGGCTCGCCGTGGAGCTGCCCAAGGGCGGCTCCGCGCTGATCGAGGTCCGCACCCTCGACCGGCACGTGCCCGACCGGGTGCGGATCGAGCTGCCCGGCACCGGAACCGGAACGCGGACGGAGGTCCCGGCATGAGTTTCCCGATGGCGGTCTTCGTCACCGTCCTGCTGCTGATCGGCAGCGGCTTCTTCGTGGCCGCCGAGTTCGCGCTGGTCGCCGCCAAACGGCACCGGATGGAGAAGGCCGCGGCCGAGAACCGGCGCGGAGCCGGGGCCGCCCTGGCCGGCATGCGGGAGCTGTCCCTCATGCTGGCGGGCGCCCAGCTGGGCATCACCATCTGCACGCTGGGCCTCGGCTCCGTCTCCAAGCCCGCGATCTCCCACGAACTCGACCCGTTGCTGCACCGCCTGGGCCTGCCCAGCGGGCTCAGCTACGGCATCGCGTTCGCCGTGGCGATGATCGTGGTGGTCTTCCTCCACATGGTGGTCGGCGAGATGGCGCCCAAGTCCTGGGCGATCGCCCACCCGGAGCGCTCCGCCATGCTGCTCTCGCCGCCCTTCCGGGCCGTGGTGCGGACGGTGCGGCCGCTGATCCGGCTGCTCAACGCGCTCAGCAACGCCCTGGTGCGGCTGTGCCGGGTCGCCCCGCGCGAGGAGCTGGCCTCCGTCCACAACCGCGAGCAGCTCACCCACCTGGTGGTGGAGTCCCGGCGGCTCGGCCTGATCAGCGAGACGGACGGCGAACTGCTGACCCGCTCGCTGACCGAGCCCGAGACCCCGGTCGCCGCACTGCAGGTGCCGACCGCCCGCATCACCTCGGTCGACGCCGCCGCCGGCATCGACGAGATCCTGCGGGTCGCGGCGGCCGCCGGCCGTACCCGGCTGCTGGTCCGCGCCGGTGACGCGTTCGTCGGCTCGATCCACGCGCGCGACGCCATGGTCGCCCGCTCCCGTGGGCGCGTCACCGACGCCCGGGCCCTGGCCCGCCCGGTGCCGGAGCTGACCGGCGAGGCCACCGTGGCCGAGGCGATCGAGCTGCTGCGCCGCCACCGCGCCTCGCTCGCGGTGGTGCGGGACGTCGGCGGCCGCCCCACCGGCATGGTCACCCTGGACGACCTGCTGGCCCGGCTGCTGCAACCGCACACGGGCTGAGACCCGTCGGTCCGCCCGGCCGCGAGCGGGGCCGAACCCCCAGAATCGGGGCCCCTGGACGCCGACGACCATGTGAGGGGCGGCGCGGAACGATTCCGCGCCGCCCCTCCTCGCGCCCCGGTGACCTGCCTGCCGGGCTCAGCCGGGCGGGGCGCCCAGGAGGTTCGCGGCCGGCTCGCGGCCGCAGCCGGCCGGGTGGCGCGCCGGCGGCGAGGCCCGCGCTGCCCGCGCTGCCCGCGCTGCCCGAGGGACATGGGGCGGAGGGCGTTGTGCGGCGGTGACGCGCGGCGGCCGTCACGCGTCAGCGGCGGCCCTTGAGTCGTTCGACCACGGCGACGCCGCCTGCGGCGAGCGCGATCTGGATGGCCAGTTCGATCCAGTCGATGCCCCTGGTGTCCGCCACCCCCAGGGCGGCGGCGATCGCGGTGCCGACCAGGGCGGCGACGATTCCGACGCCGATGGTCCACAGGAAGCCGGTGCGCTGGCGGCCGGGCAGGGCCAGGCGCCCCAACACGCCGATGACAGCGCCGATGACGATGGCGGTGATGACGCCGGAGATCTCCATGCCGTCCGTCCTCTCCTCGAAGTCGTGTGGTGCTTCGGATGCCGACCCGTCCCGTTCTCACGCTCGGTGCGCGCCGGACGGTGCGGTCGTCGTCCTACAGGTCGAACTCGTGGGGCGGCAGATCGAGGGTGAAGCACGCCTCACGGACCATCGCCTGCTCGGTCTTGTCGAAGTCGCCGTCGGCGCCGCCGATGACGATGCCGATCTGGATCACCGCCCGCGCCTCCGCGGGCTTCTTCCTGGCCTTGCCGATCTCCTGCAGAACGCTGACCTTGCCGAAGTCGAAGTCGGCCGTCAGCTTGGCCAGGTTGTCCTCGAAGCGGCGCCGCAGGTCGTCGGCGTCGAAGTTCTGCAGCACCTCGTTGTTGGCGATCAGCTGCGCCACACGCCGGCGTTCGGCCGGGTCGATGGTGCCGTCGGCGGCCGCGACGAGCGCGCACATCGCCATGGAGGCGTCCCGGAAGGCTCCGGACTTCAGGTCGTTCTTCTTCGCGATCAGCTGGGTCTGCATCGTCGATGCGGATTCCCGGATGCGGTCCCACAGGGCCATCGGGCAACTCCTTCGTCGGACGGGGTCGCGACCATCCCTCTAGTTTCTACATGACTGTAGAAGTATAGAGCGCGGGCCTGCGGTCCGGGGCGCCGTTTCCGGGTGGCCCGGGCGCCGGGAGTCCTGAACCACCACGCGACCAGGCACTCCCCAGGGAGGCAGCAAGGGCTCAACCGCCGCTTCTGCGCGGGAACTTGGACCGCCGAGCGGCATACGTCGACCGGTGGGGCGAGCGTCCGCCGCGGGCGCCGGCCCATGAGAAAGAGGCACCGACCCGGTCCCGTCGGCGGCGGTCGGGCACCGCCCCGAACTGCGGATTCCTGGCGCACGCCGGGGCACGGCAGGAACGCACGGCACCGCGCCGGTCAGACCGACCGGGTCTCTCCGCCGTCGACGCGGATGTTCTGCCCGGTCATGTAGGCCGACTCCTCGCCGGCCAGGAAGCGGACGATCCTGGCGGCCTCCGCCGTGCTCTGTGCCCGGCGCAGCGGGATGCCGCTCGTCCACTCGGCCGGGACCGCCGCGGGATCGTCCTTGGTCAGCCCGGTGAGCAGGTTGTTCATCCGGACGCCCTGCGGGCCGTACTCGGTGGCGTACAGCTTGGTGAAGGAGGCCAGCGCCGCCCGCATGGTCACCGACACGGGGAACTTCGCACTGGGCTCGAAGACGCCCGCGGTGGAGATGTTCACGATGGCGCCGCCACCGGCGGCGATCAGATGGGGCGTCACGAGGCGGGCCATGCGCACGACGTTCAGCAGGTAGAGGTCGACGCCCTCGGCCCACTGCTCGTCGGTGATCTCGAGAACCGGGCCACGAGCCGCGTGACCGCTGCTGTTCACGACCGCGTCGATGCGGCCGTACCGCGACACCGCGAGGTCGACGCACGCCCGAAGGTCCTCGACTCTGGTGTTCGAGCCGTCCACACCGGCGCCGCCGAGCGATTCGGCCAGGGACCGGGCCCGGCCCGACGGCGACATCGCGACCACCCGGTAGCCGTGTGCGGCGAACTCCCGCACAGAGGCAGCGCCGATCCCGGATCCGCCACCAACGACGACGGCGACCTTCCCGTCGGCGGACAAGGGCGTCTCAGGCATGCGCGTACTCCTTCAGACGGGTGGCGACCAGGGACTCGAGCGCGTCGGCGGCCAGTTCGGCGTAGCGGGCGAAGTCGGTGTCGTCACCGGCGGCAGCGGCCACCCGGAAGCCGTCGGTGAGCGCGCGGCCCATGACGGCCAGGTCGTGCGCCAGTGCCGCCGCCACGTCCTCCGGCACCTTCGGGTAGGCGGCCCGCAGCCGGGAGGTGACGAACTGGAACATCTCCTCGCGAATGGCGAGGTACCGCTGCCGGGCGAGGTTGTCCTCGAGTCGCCGTTCGAACGCGAAGACCAGACCGATGCTCCAGAACGCCGCAGCCGGCTCGGCCAGGCTGGCCGAGGCCGCCGCCGACTCGCCGATGGTGCGTCGCAGCAGGTCGCGCATGCCGCCGAAGTCGGCGTTGGCCCGCTTCCAGACCTCGAAGGAGTACTCGAGCAGCTCGACGAAGAGCTGCTCCTTGTTCTGGAAGTGCCAGTAGACCGATCCGATCGGCAGACCGGACGCACGGGCCACGTCGGCCATGGTCGTGCCCTCGTACCCGGCCTCGACCGCCCGCGAGAGCACGGCCTCAAGAATCGCCTGCTTGGACTCCTCGGACGCCCGGTGGGCCTTCCGCCTGCCAGCCATTGTTCCCCCCTCGCCGTTCGGACCGCAGTTCTACCAAATCTCGGATCGACCCCTTGACGCCGACCGCGTTCGCCGGTCACTGTACCGCCATCTAGAACCTAGAACCTAGATTCTAGATTCGAGAAGGCGGCGGTTCGACGCGGCCTTCCGGCCCCGCGGGCGGCAATGCCGCCGACCCGCGGTTCCCGACCGCAGAGAGGCCGCCCATGAAGGTCACCGACCAGGTCGCCGAAGGGAAGATGAGCGGACTTCAGATCCGCGCCGTCGTCATCGCCATCACCCTCGTCGTGCTCGACGGGTACGACGTCTCGTTGACCTCGTTCGCCGCCCCCTACATCGAGCAGGGCTTCGGTGTGACGAAGGCCCAGCTCGGACTCGTCATGTCGGGCGCCCTCATCGGCATGCTGATCGGCTCGATCGTCGTCGCGCCGCTCGCCGACCGCATCGGCCGGCGCAGGATGGGCGTCATCGCCACGACCACCATCGCGATCGGCATGTTCATCGGCCCGTTCGCCACCCCGGAGACCGGGACCGGCCCCCTGGTCGTCAGCCGCATCGTCACCGGCATCGGCGTCGGCGCGCTGGTGGCCGTGACCGGCGTGATCCTGGCGGAGTACACGGGTCGGCGGGTCTACGCGCTGGTCATGGCGATATCGGCGGCCGCGATCAACATCGGCGGGCTTCTCGGGTCCATGATCGTGGGCCCGATGCTGGGCGAGCGCGGCTGGCAGTTCGGCTGGTGGGTCGGTTTCGCGCTGAGCGCCGTCGCCGCCGTCGCGTCCTTCGTCCTCCTCCCGGAGTCGCTCGCCTGGCTCTCCGAGGGACGGCGCGCCGACTCCCTCGACCGGCTCAACGCCCTCCTGGTCAAGATGCGCCGGCCCGCGCTCGCGGCCCTGCCGGAGCCCGACCCCGCCACCGCCGGCAGCAAGGGATCGCTGCGCACCGTCTTCACCGGGCGCACGGGCGGCTACACGATCCTGATGATCGTCGGCTACGTCGCCTACATGCTCAGCTTCTACTTCATGACGAACTGGGCGCCGAGCAGCGTCGCCGCCGGCAACGGCGACCCCTCGCTGGCGCCGCAGCTCGTCACGGCCTTCAGCATCGGCGGCATCCTCGGCAACGTGCTCTTCGGCTTCCTCGGCGGAAGGGTGAACGTCCGCCTGCTCGCCCCGGTCTTCCTGGTGCTGGCCACCGGCGCCCTCTCGCTGTTCGGCCTGGCCGGCCCGGGGATGCCCACTGCCTGGTGGACCCTCTTCCTGGCGTCCTTCTTCGTCTGCTCGGGCACCGCCGCCTTCTACGCGATCGTCCCGACCCTCTACCCGACGCTGGCGCGCTCGACCGGCTTCGGCATCGTCATCGGCGCCGGCCGGTTCGGCGGCATCGCGGCCCCGATCGTGGGCGGCGCGGCCTTCGACGCGGGCATGGGGATGGGGACCGCCTTCACGGTCTTCGCCCTGCCGATGCTCGTCGCCGGTGTCTGCGTACTGCTGCTCCACCGCAGCCAGGCGCGCGCCGCCTCCCCGGCCGCGGAGCCCGAGCCCGCGCCCGTCACCGCGGCCGCCTGATCCCGGCCGCCTCCCCGGCCCCGAGTCCCCGGGCCGGGCCGGGGCCCTCGCCCGGCCCGGCCCGGCCACACCCGCCGGCTCCGCCCCATCCCGAGAAAGGGACCAGCCTTGCCGCTCGCCCTCGCAGCACTCTCCCACGCACCGTCCTTCGGCAACGTCGACCCGGGAGGGAGTACGTTCACCGAGATCAACGCCGCCATCGACGAGATCAAGGGATTCGTCGCCGCCTACGACCCCGACCTGGTCGTGGTGTTCGGGCCCGACCACTTCAACGGCCAGCTCTACTCCCTGATCACGCCGTGGGTGATCGGCGCGGTCGCCGAGGGCGTCGGCGACTACGGCACCACCGCGGGGCCGCTCCCGGTCGACGGCGACGCCGCCAGGGCCTTCCACGCGGCGGTGCTGGCCGAGGGCGTCGACATCGGCCGCAGCGAGCGGATGACGGTCGACCACGGCATCGTCCAGCCCCTGGACTTCGTGTTCGGCAAGGGCTTCACCCAGCCGATCGTGCCGGTGTTCGTGAACGCGATCGGGCTGCCGCTCTCCCCGCTGCGACGGGTGCGCCTGCTGGGCGAGGCCTTCGGCCGGGCCGCCCGGGCGATGGACAGGAAGGTGCTGTTCCTCGCCTCCGGAGGCATCTCCCACAGCCCCCCGATCCCCCGCTGGGACGGCGCCCCGGGCACCGTGCACGAGCGCCTGGTCTCGTACGCGCCCTCGCCCGAGGAGCGCCACGAGCGCGAGCAGATGATCGTCCGGGGCATCCAGGCGATCGCCGACGGCAAGGCGCCGAGCGACCCGCTCAACGAGGAATGGGACACGCTCGTCCTCGACGTGCTCCGCTCCGGCGACCTGAGCCCGGTCGACGACTGGGAGAACGGCTGGTTCCTGGCGGAGGGCGGCTCCGCGGCGCACGAGATGCGCAGCTGGATCGCGGCCTACGCGGCGCTGTCCACCGCCGGTTCCTACCGCATGGCCGTCGACCACTACTGGCCGGTCGAGAAGTGGGGCGCGGGCTTCGCGATCCAGGCGGCGGTGACCGCGTGAGCCGGGCGGGCCGCACGCACGTCGCGAGCTTCTGGGAGGAGATCGCGGACCTCGAGCACACCCTGCGGTACGTGGACGCCGGCGGCTACCGCACCCGGGTCCTGGACTTCCCCGCGACCGCCCCCGACGCGCGGACGGTGGTGCTGGCCAGCGGCACCAGCGGCCACATCGAGGCGTGGACGCAGAACGTCCGCGCGTTCGTCGAGGCCGGCTTCCGGGTGGTCGGCTACGACTACCCGGGCCACGGGTACACCTCGCTCGCCGACCATCCGCTGGAGATCCGCGACTACGCGGAGCACCTGCTCGCGCTGCTGGACGCCCTGTCCCTGGACCGCGTGCATCTCGCCGGTGAGTCCCTCGGGGGCTGGCTCGCGCTGAAGTTCGCGCCCAAGCACCCCGACCGGCTGCACACGGTGATCCTGTCCGCACCGGGCGGCCGGGTGGTCGGGGAGCCGCAGCTGGACCGGACGCAGTCGGTGAGCGCCCAGGCGGTCAGCGAGCCGACCTTCGAGAACGTGCGGAAGCGCCTCCAGGTCGTCATCCACGACCCGCAGAACATCACCGACGAGCTGGTCCGCGTCCGCCAGGCGATCTACTCCCGCGACGGGTTCAGCATGGCGAACGTCTCCGCGCTGCGGGAGCCGGAGCGGCGGTGGCGCAACCGGGTCACCGACGAGGACTTCGCGGCGCTCCCGGTCCCCGCGCTCATGGTGTGGACCGACAACGAGCCGACCGGCGACGCGGCTGAGGGCGAGCGCCTGTGCCGGCTGATCCCGGACGGCGAGTTCCTGCTGGTCCGGGGCGCCGCGCACTGGCCGCAGTGGGAGGGCGCCGCGGAGTTCAACGCCGCGGCGGTCGCCTTCCTGAACAAGCATGTCTGACGAAAGGACCGTGGTGGGCGTCCCCCAGGAGACCATCGACCGGATCGCGCGCGAGCTGTTCGAGGCCAAGCGTGATGTGTACACCGTGCCGTACGTGAGCCCCCGGCTCCCCGAGCACGACCTCGACGCGGCCTATGCCATCTCCGCCGAGTTCGCCGCCCTGCGTGAGCGGGAGCTGGGCGTGCGGCGGGTGGGCCGCAAGGTCGGCCTGACCAACCCCCTGGTCCAGGCACGCGTGGGCATCGACGAACCCGACTACGGCGTCATCCACGACGACATGGTGCACGCCTCGGGGGTGCGCCTCCCGCTGTCCCGGTACAACCGGCTGCTGATCGAGGCGGAGGTCGCGTTCGTCCTGAAGAGCGACGTCCTCGACGCCACCCGGGAGAGCGTCGAGGCCGCGATCGACCACGTCACCCCCGCGTTCGAGGTCGTCGACTTCCGCTACGGCGGATCGGTCGGGCAGATCGTGGACACCATCGCCGACAACGCCGGCTGCAGCGGCGTCGTCCTCGGCGAGGAGCGGCACCCCTACGGAGAGGTCGACCTGACCCAGGTGGAGATGGTCATCACCGGCGGCGGTGCCGAGATCACCCGGGGCGTCGGCAGCAACGTGCTGGAGGACCCGGTCAACGCGATCGTCTGGCTGGCCGCGACCGCCCTCCGCACCGGCGAGCCGCTGCGCGCCGGGGAGGTGCTGCTGTCCGGGTCCATCGGCTACATCGAGCCGTGGCCCGCCGACGTCGAGTGCGTCGCCACCATCACCGGACTCGGTCGCGTGGTCGCGACCGCCGATTCGAAGGGCTGAGACGGACATGAACGACTACCGTCCCGTCGACGCGATCACCCGCGTCGAGATCGAGCAGCTCATCGCGGAGATGCTCTACCGCCTGGACCACAACCAGGCGGACACCACCTGGGAGCTCTACACCGAGGACGGCGTCTCGGTGGGGCCGATGGGTGACATGGACCGCGAGGCCATGAAGGTCTGGGGGGCCAAGCGCGCCCGGCAGACCGACATCGTCGGCCGCCACTTCATCGGCGGGATCCGCCTGGTGCGGGACGGCGACGAGGTCGAGGGCACCGTGCAGTACCTGACCTTCCGCGACAGCAACGAGCCGCCGACCGAGCCCGCCTCGGTCGGCGAGTTCCGCGAGCGCTACCGGAAGGTGGACGGCCGGTGGCTGTTCGCCCGCCGCGAGATCGTGCCGGTCTTCGGCGGCCGGGCGGCCGCCGCGCACGCCGCCCGGCTGGCCGGACGGGACGGGGCCGCCCAGGAAGGGCAGGACCAGGACGGGCACGCCCGGAACGGGGCGGACCAGGAAGGACCGGCGCGGTGAAGCGGTCGGCCCTCGGCGGCGGGAACCCCGTCCTCTACCACCAGTCCCTCCCCTCCTTCTCCATGCCGGAGTGGGCCGCGGCCGCCGGTTACGACGGGGTGATCCTCGACCTCCAGCACGGCGAGCTGGGCCTGGAGGCGGCCTGCGGAATCCTCCGTTCCCTTCCGCGGGACAACGCCTACGCCTACGCGCGCGTCGGCTCGCTCGACCCGGCCCCGATCCTGCGGCTGCTCGACAGCGGGGCACGCGGCATCGTGGCGCCCACCGTCGAGTCCCGTGCCCAGGCCGAGGCGCTGGTCGCCGCCACCAAGTACCCGCCTCTCGGGAACCGCAGCCTGGGCCCGTCCCGGCCGGCGCTCTACCCCGGCGAGGTGTACACCGAGGCCGGCAACGACGCGGTGTCCGCCGTCGTCCAGATCGAGACCCGGGCCGGTGTCGAGCGGGCCGAGGAGATCGTCTCGACCCCCGGCCTGGACTCGGTCTACATCGGGCCGGCCGACCTGGCCGTCACCCACGGCCTGCCCGGCCGGGGCGACTGGGAGGACGGCCCCGTGCGCGAGGCGATCACGCACCTGCGCGAGGTGACGACCGCGCACGGCGTCACCCTCGGCATCTACTCCGGCCGGCCCGACTACACGGCCGCCCTGTTCGCCGACGGCCTCGTCGACTACGTCGGCCTCGGCATCGACCTCGTCCTGCTGCACCGCGCGTTCCACGACACCCTCGCCGCACTGGGGGCGGCACGATCCACCGGGAGCACCTCATGACCGTCACGTGCGACGTCCTCGTCGTCGGCGCCGGCCCCGTCGGCCTGACCCTGGCCAACCTGCTCGGACAGCAGGGCGTCGACGTCCTGGTCGTCGAGCGGGAGCGTGAACTCGTCGACTACCCGCGGGCCGTGGGCATCGACGACGAGGCGCTGCGGGCCATGCAGACCGCCGGCCTCGTCGAGGAGGTGCTCCCGCACACCATCCCCGACCAGAAGATCTACATGGTCAACGGGGACCGGACGATCCTGTCCGAAGTGAACCCGACCACGCGGGAGTTCGGCTGGCCGCGCCGCAACGGCTTCGTGCAGCCGCTGGTCGACCGGGTGCTGCTGGAGGGCCTGGACCGCTTCCCGAACGCCGCCGCGCGCTTCGGCGCGGAGGTCGTGGACCTGGTCGAGGAGGACGGCGGAGTGGTCGCCACCCTCGCGAACGGCGAGGCCCTGCGCGCCCGTTACGTCGTCGCCGCGGAGGGCGGGGCCTCCCCCACCCGCAAGCGCCTGGGCATCTCCTTCGAGGGCGAGACCCGGCCGAGCGACGGCCTCGTGGTCGACGTCGCGAACGACCCGATCGGTACGCCGCACGCGGTGTTCGGCGGCGATCCGGCCCGCAGCTACGCCTCCATCGCGCTGCCGCACGGCATCCGCCGCTGGGAGTTCACCCTGTTCGAGCACGAGAGCGCCGCCCTCGCCGACGACGACGCGTTCGTCTTCGGTCTGCTGGCCCCGCACGTGCCCGACCCGGCCCGGCTGGACATCATCCGCCGCCGCGTCTACCGCCACCACGCCCGCGTCGCCGGACGGTTCCGGCAGGGGCGGATCTTCCTCGCCGGTGACGCCGCCCATGTGATGCCGGTCGTCGGCGGACAGGGCTGGAACTCCGGCATCCGGGACGCCTTCAACCTCGGCTGGAAGCTGGCCGCCGTCGTCAAGGGCCTCGCCGCCGACGCCCTGCTGGACACGTACGAGACCGAACGCCTCGGCCACGTCACGCAGATGGTGGCCGTCTCCCTCGGCATGGCGAAGGAGATGACCGACCACGACCCCGTGAAGGCCGCCGAGCGTGACCGGATCGCCGCCAACCGCACCCCCGAGGAGCGGGAGGCCCAGAAGCGGCAGGCGTTCAAGCCGCAGCCCCGGTTCGACGAGGGCGTCGTGGTGCACACGCCGCTGCCGACGTACAAGACGCTGCCCGCGCGCGACGTGCCGCGGCTGGCCGGCTCGATCTTCCCGCAGCCCCGGGCCACCGACACCGACGGCGTGGAGATGCTGCTCGACGACGCGACCGGCCAGGGCTGGCGGGTGATCACCTGGAACAACGACCCGCGGGCCTTCCTGTCCCCGGAGCGGCTCGCCGTGCTCGACCGCCTCGGCGCTCGCCTCGTGCAGGTGGTGCCGAAGGTGCAGCTGCCCTGGGCGCGCAAGCAGGCGTCGGCCGGCGTCACCGTCGTCGGCGACCTGGGCGGCGAGTCGGGCCTGCAGGCCTGGTTCGACGCACGCCCGGTGGGCGCCGTCGTCCTGCGCCCCGACCACGTGATCGCAGCCGAGTGCCTCACCCAGGAACTCGACGACGTGCTCGGCGAGGTCTTCGAGGCCGCCCGCGTCGCATGACCCCGGAACGCCCCCAGGACAACCCCGAACAGCCGATCACGATGGAGGGCCGATGACCGATCCGAGCGAGGTCGTCCAGATCGACGACGTGTACTGGCGCGACGAGTACACGCCCGTCACGGAGGACGACGCCTTCCTGAGACGCGTGGTCGCGGAGGCCGACCTGCCGTCGCTGCTCACGGCGCTGGCGGCGCTCACCGGGGACCACACGCTGATCCCGGCCGAGCTGCGCCCGCCGCTCCCTCCCGTCGACACGACGGCGCCCCCGCACGGCGGCATGAGCGAGGCCGCGCAGGCGCGGGCACGGGAACTCGCGCTGCCCGCGCTCCAGCGCGTCCGCGACGAGAAGCTCACCCGTCCCCGCCTGCTCGATGCGGTGGAGGCCCGCGCCCTCGTCGACTTCGTCACGGGTGGGGCGGGCGCCGAGGACGCGGCACTGATGATGCACGAGCTCGACCTGCTCCCGCAGCGTCCGGGGGCGCCCACCTGGCACGTCGAGGAGGTCGCGCCGGACCGCGAGTTCGAGGTCGCGGTCATCGGCACCGGTATGAGCGGCATCGCGGCGATGTACCGGCTCAAGCAGGCGGGCGTGCCGTTCGTCGCGTTCGAGAAGCACCCCGACGTCGGCGGCACCTGGCTGGCCAACACCTACCCCGGCGTCCGGCTGGACACCCCGACCTTCTGCTACAGCTTCTCCTTCGCGCAGCGGGCCGACTGGCCCAACGCGTACGCCGAGGGCGCGGAGATCGAGGAGTACGCCGCCGAGATCGTCGACCGGGCCAAGCTGCGCGAACACATCGAGTTCGACACCGAGGTCCTGTCGATGACCTGGGACGACGCCGCGGCCGTCTGGGACGTCGTGGTCCGGCGCGACGGCGTCGAGCGGCGCCGGCGGTTCCACGCCGTCGTCGCCGCGACCGGGCAGCTGGAGAAGCCGCACATCCCCGACGTCCCCGGCCAGGACGACTTCCGCGGGGTGCGGATGCACTCCGCCCGGTGGGACCACGACGTGGACCTGACCGGCAAGCGCGTGGCGGTGGTCGGCACCGGCGCCAGCGCCTACCAGATCGTCCCGAGCATCGTCGACCGCGTCGCCCACCTCGACGTCTTCCAGCGGTCCGGGCCCTGGACGGTTCCCGCGCCGAACTACCACGACCCGACGCCGGCAGCGCTGGCCTGGCTCAGCGAACACGTCCCGCACTACGGACAGTGGTTCCGCTTCCAGGCGTTCTGGGGCGCGCGCACGGGGCGGCTGCACACCGTCGAGGTGGATCCCGGGTGGGAGCGCACCGACTCGGTGTCGGCGACCAACCTGCGGGTACGGGAGACGCTCACCGCGATCCTGCGCGAGCAGTGGGCGGACCGCCCCGACATGCTCGACGTCGTCGTGCCGTCGTATCCCCCGGGCGGCAAGCGCATGCTCCGCGACAACGGCGTGTGGGCGCGCGCCCTCCACCGGGCGCACGCCGCGCTCGTCACCTCCCCGATCGAACGGTTCACCTCCGACGGCATCGTCACCGCCGACGGCACGCACCACCCGGTCGACGTCGTCGTCTACGCCACCGGCTTCAAGGCCTCCGACTACCTGGACCCGATCCAGGTCACCGGGCCCACCGGGCAGACCCTCAAGGAGCACTGGGACGGCGACGCCACCGCCTGGGCCGGCATCTGCGTGCCCGGCTTCCCGAACCTGTTCCTCGTCCAGGGGCCGAACACCAACTACGTGGTGCACGGCCAGTTCCACTTCATGATCGAGTGCGGGGTCGAGTTCGCCACCGAAGCGATCCACCAGCTGCTGCGGCGCCGGGCCGCGTCGGTCGAGGTCCGGCAGGAAACCCTGGACCGCTTCCTCGCCTGGGTCGACCAGGGCAACGCCCGGCGCGCGTGGGGGCAGCCACAGGTGCGCACCTGGTACAAGAACCCCCGCGGCCGGGTCTCGCAGGTGTGGCCCTACGGCCACCTCGAGTACTGGAACCTCACCCGGGACGCCGACTTCGACACCGACTTCACGCTCCGCCCGCGGCCGGGGGCGGCGTCGTGAGCGCCCGGCGTGAGGTGCTCGTGGTGGGCGCCGGCCCGATCGGGCTCACCGCCGCCCTGCTGCTCGCCGACGCGGGGGTGCGGACCACGCTCGTCGAGAAGGAGACCGCACCGGGCGACCTGCCACGCGCCATCAGCCTCCAGGACGAGTCGTTCCGCACCCTGGAGCGGCTCGGCGTGGCCGACGCGCTCAAGGCCGAGTCCCTGCTCGACACCGGCAGCCGCTACTTCGGGCTCGGCGACCGCCTCCTGCTCGAGGCGCGGCCGGTCGCCTCCCGGCTGGGGCACCCCGCCAAGACCCAGTTCGACCAGCCGGTCCTGGAGCGGCTGCTGTGGGAGCGGGCCGTCGCGCACGAAGGGCTGGAGTTCCTGCGCGGCGCCGAGGCGACCGCGCTCACGCGGGACGGGGACGGGGTCGGCCTGACGGTGACGACCGGGGACGGAACCGGGCGGACGACCGGACACAGGACGCGGACCCTGACCGCCGACTGGCTGATCGGCGCCGACGGCGGACGCAGTTTCGTCCGCCGGGCGACCGGCATCGACCTGGTCGGCACCACCCAGCCTCAGCGGTGGATCGTCGTCGACCTGCTCAACGAGCCGCGCGTGCGGGACCGGTTCGCCGAGTTCCACGGTGACGGGGAGCGGCCGTACGTCCTCGTGCCCGGCGCCTCGGGGCGCCTGCGGATCGAGTTCATGCTCTTCGACCACGAGGACCCCGAGGAGATGACGACACCGGAACGGATCCGCGAGCTGGTCGTGCCGCGCTTCCGGACCGAGCTGTCGCCGGAGGACGTGCGCCGCGCCGTCGTGTACGTCGCCCACCAGCGCATCGCGCGGACCTACCGGGCGGGGCGGGTGTTCCTCGCCGGCGACGCCGCGCACCTGATGCCGCCGTTCGCCGGGCAGGGCCTGAACGCCGGCGTCCGCGACGCCACCAACCTCACCTGGAAGCTGACCGAGGCGATCGCCGGCCGCGCGACCGAACGGCTGCTGGACTCCTACGAGGTGGAGCGCCGCGGCCACGGAGCTGCGATGGTGGCCGTCTCGCGCCGCATCGGCGCGGTCGTCATGGCGACCCGTCCGGTGCTCACGCGCGTCCGCGACACCGTGGTCCGCACGGTCGGCCTGATCCCCCGCGTCCGCGACTTCCTCGCCAACATGCGCTTCATCGCACCCCCCGACACCACCGCCGGGGTCGCCGTCCCGGCGGGTGGCGCCGCGGCAGGCGGCGTCGTGCTCCCCTCCGTGAGCGTCGGCCTCGCCCTGAGCCAGCCGGTGGTCCGCGACGCCACCGGCGCCGAGCGCGGCCTCGACGCCCACCTCGGGCCCGGCTGGGCGCTGCTGCAGATCGGCGGCCCGCTGCCCGGCCCGGCGGTCGACCCGTACTGGGACGCGATCGGCGCGAAACGACTGCGCGTCCTCGCCCCCGGCGGCACGCCGGCCGACGGCACGGTCACCGAGACCACCGCGGTGCTCACGGCCGGCGCCTGCGCGGGTCCTGTGTTCGTCGCGGTGCGCCCCGACCGCTACGTCGCTGCGGTCTTCGACCCCACCGGCGAGCAGTCCGTCGTCGCCCGCCTCCGCACCTTCGTCAACGTCTCCTCCTCAGCCCCGCGCCCTCTCCCCTCACCGAACAGGACCACCCGATGAGCAAGTTCGTCAGCTACCACCGTGCCGACGGCGGCATCGCCTGGGGCCGTCTCGACGGCGAGACCGTCTACGACGCGACCTCCACCGCGCCTTCGCTCGCCGAAGCCATCGCCGCCGGCTCCCTCGACGCCCTGGCGCACCACACCGACAACCCGGTGGCGCTCAGCGGGATACGGCTCGCCCCGGTCATCCCGAACCCCGGCAAGATCATCTGCATTGGCGTCAACTACCGCAGCCACCGGGACGAGATCGGCAAGGCGGCTCCGGCGGCCCCGGTCGTCTTCGCCCGTTACGCCGACAGCCAGATGGGGCACGGCGCGGACGCCCTCAAGCCGGTGCAGTCCGCGCAGTTCGACTACGAGGGCGAGGTCGCGCTGGTCATCTCCCGGCCCGCGCACAAGGTCGCCAAGGCCGACGCGTACGACCACGTCGCGGGCTACGCGGTGTACAACGACTTCTCGGTGCGGGACTGGCAGCGCGCCGCCAGTCAGTGGCTGCCCGGCAAGACCTGGCCGGGGACCGGCGGCTTCGGCCCATGCCTGGTGACGGCCGACGAGGTCGGCGACGTCACCGGACTCGAGCTGACGACCCGGGTCAACGGCGAGGTCCGCCAGCACGGCAAGGTCGCCGACCTGATCAACGACATCCCGTCGATCATCGAGTACGTCACCGCGTTCACCCCCCTCTCCCCCGGCGACGTCGTCGTCACCGGCACGCCGGGCGGCGTCGGGCTCTTCATGGACCCCCCGGGCTTCGTCGTCGACGGCGACGTCGTCGAGGTGGAGGTCACCGGGCTCGGCACGCTGCGCAACACCGTCCGCGAGGTCCCCTGACCGGTCGTGGCCGGCGGCCTCTCCCCCACTCTCCGCTCCGGCCCGTCCGGCCGGAGCCTAGGGAGCGGT
The DNA here is from genome assembly GCF_042792855.1 of Streptomyces sp. NPDC056600. Lineage (NCBI taxonomy): Bacteria > Bacillati > Actinomycetota > Actinomycetes > Kitasatosporales > Streptomycetaceae > Streptomyces > Streptomyces sp. NPDC056600. The sequence goes on along the minus strand of NZ_JBHTVQ010000029.1, from coordinate 64,776 downwards.
GTGGTAATAGCGTGTGCACTCGCTGACCATGCCGTCGTCGGCGATGCGGAAGACGTCGACGAAGCGCGTGCACGGGTGGTGCGAGCCGGGGACGACGCGCCGGCCCTCGGCGACCACGCTGCGGTCGGCGGCCACCAGGTGGTCGATCTCGTGACGGGCCCGGGCGGCGCCGTGGCAGAGGTGGGCACGGACGACCTCGGCGCGGCCGTGAACGGGGGGCATGCCGGGCAGTTCCAGGACCACGTACTCGTGCATCAGGGAGGCGCAGGAGTCCGCGTCGCCCGCGTCGAGGTAGTCGTAGACCAGGCGGACGTGGTCCACGCCTGCGGCGGTGATCAGGTCGGTCGCTCCGGAGAGCGCGGCTGCCGGCCGGTCGTGACTCGTCATCGGGCTGTACCCCTTTCGTCCTCCCTCCCGAGTCTGGGCGGCGCGGCCAACTCTTCGCTATCGCGGCACTATTCTCGCCCGACATATGCACGCCATGGACAGAACAGTGACATATGTGGAGACTGTTCGAAGCTGCTCTTGCCTCGTCAACTCATCTGTCTCGGTGGGGGATTCGTTGACCGACCTCATGACGGCGGAGGAGCAGGGCGCCCCTGCGGCGCCGCGCCCGTCCTTCCGGATTCTCGGACCGCTGCAGGTGCAAGGGGTCGACGGTCCGCTGCGGGTACCGCCCGGGCGCCAGGAGGTCATCCTCGCCGCGCTGCTGCTGGAGGCCAACCGGGTGGTCAGCACCGGTTATCTGGTCGACCTCATCTGGGAGGACGTTCCGCCGGAGACCGCCCGCACCCAGGTGCAGATCTGTGTGTCGCGGCTGCGGAAGCTGCTGGCCGGTGCGGACGCGGAGGTCTCGATCACCACCCGGGCCCCCGGGTACGTGCTGCACACCGACGAGCGGAACGTGGACGCCGCACTGTTCACCGCGGGGGTCTCGCGGGCCAGGAGGCTGCGGGAGCAGGGCGACGCGCAACGGTCCGTGGAGGAACTGAGGGCCGCGGTGGCTCTGTGGCAGGGGGACTGCCTGCCGGGGCTGGACAGCGGCGCGCTCGCGAACAAGGCGCGGCAGCTCGACGAGGAGCGGCTCACCGCCGTCGAGCTGCGGATCCAGCTGGAACTCGGGCTGGGGCGGCACGACCGGCTGGTGGGCGAGCTGCAACTGCTCACCCACCAGCACCCGTTGCGGGAGAAGCTGCGCGGCCAGCTGATGCAGGCGCTGTACTGGTCGGGCCGGCAGGCCGAGGCGCTCGAAGTGTTCCGCACGGGGCGGCGGCTGCTCGACGAGGAGCTCGGGCTGGAGCCGGGCCGGGAGCTCAGGGAGCTGGAGTCGGCGATCCTCACGGGCACGCTCACCGCGCCCTCCGGCCCGGCTCCGCGGCCCGCCCCGGGGCGGGCCGCGGAGGCGCAGGCGCCGCCCGGTGCGGACACGGAGGCCGGGCCGGAGGAGTCCGCGGCGCGGGCCGGGACCTCCCTGCAGCAGGCCGTGCCGCATCAGCTTCCCGCGGCGACCGCCGACTTCGTGGCGGACGCGGCGCAGCTGGCGGCCCTCGCGGAGGCGCTGACCGGAGGGCCGGAGCGGACGACGGTGGGGCTGGCGGCGGTCACCGGTAAGCCGGGCACCGGCAAGTCGGCCCTGGCCGTCGAGGTGGCGCACCGGCTGTCGGACTCGGCGTTCCCGGACGGGCAGCTGTACTGCGACCTTCGGGGGACGACCGGCGCCCCGGTCACCCCGCAGGAGGTGCTGGGGCGCTTCCTGCGGGCGCTGGGCATTCCGGGGCAGCTGGTCCCGGAGTCGCTGGACGAGCGGGCGGAGATGTACCGCTCGAGACTGGCGTCGCGCCGGGTGCTGGTGGTGCTGGACGACGCGGCGAGCGAGCGGCAGGTGCTGCCGCTGCTGCCGGGGAGCCGTCACTGCGCGGTGCTGGTCACCAGCCGGACCCGGCTGACGGCGTTACCGGGGGCGTACCGCGTCGAGCTGGACGTGCTGGGTGAGGACCGGGCGCTGGAGCTGCTGGCCCGGATCGTCGGACGGGAGCGGGTGACGACGGAGGCGGTGGCCGCGGAGGCGCTGGTGCGCACCGTCGGCAGGCTGCCGCTGGCCCTGCGCATCGTGGCGGCACGGCTGGCGGCGCGGCCACACTGGTCGCTGGCGTCGATGGTGCAGCGGCTGGCCGACGAGCGGCACCGGCTGGACGAACTGACGCACGGTGAGATGACGATGCGGGCGAGTCTGGCCCTGACGTACGACGGGCTCGCCCCGGAGGACCGTCGGCTGCTGCGGCTGCTGAGCATGGCCCAGGCGCCGACCCTGCCGAGCTGGCTGGCGGGCGCCCTCCTGGACGACGGCCGGCCCTTCCCGTCGGATCTGATGGAGCCGCTGGTCGACGTGCAGATGCTGGACGTCGCCGGGGTGGAGCGGAGCGGTGGTTTCCGGTACCGCTTCCACGAGATCATCCGGGTGTACGCGCGGGAGCGGCTGGCGTCCGACCCGCCCGGGGAGCGGGGGGCGGCGCTGGCCCGGATGGGCGGCGGGTGGATGTACCTCGCGCAGCAGGCCCACCGGAAGCTGTACGGCGGGGACTTCACCGTGCTGCACGGAGACGCCCCGCGCTGGGAGCCGCCCGCCGTGTACACGCGGGAGCTGTTGGGGGATCCGCTGGCCTGGCTGGAGGCCGAGCAGGCCGCCCTGTGCCGCATGGTGGAGCACGCGGCCGAGGAGGGGTTGCACGACCTGTGCTGGGACCTGGCGACGACGCTGGTCACACTGTTCGAGGTCAGGGGTCTGTACGACCTGTGGGAGCGGACGCACCTGTGCGCGCTGACGGCGGCCCGCAAGGCGGGCAATCTGCGGGGTACCGCGGCGGTGCGTGCCTCGCTCGGCTCGCTGTACATGAGCCGCAGCCAGTTCGACGCGGCACGGCAGGCGCTGACCTCGGCGCTGGACGTCTTCCAGGCGCTGGACGAGCCCACGGGTGAGGGCCTGTGCCGCCGGGACCTGGCCCTCATCGCCCGGACGGGCGGTGACGACGCGTCGGCGCTGGACCTGTACGCGCGGTCGCTGGCGGACTTCGACCGGGCGGGGGACGTGGTGGGGCGGGCGATCGTGCTGACGCAGAGCGCCCACATCCGGATGCGGCAGGGCGAGTTCGCGGCGGCGCAGGCCCAGCTGGACGAGGCCCTGGACACGTACGACGCGGTGGGTTACGTCGGCGGCCGGGCACGCACGTTGCGGCGGGTCGGCCAGTTGCTGCTGGAGCAGGGCAAGAGCGATCTGGCGGTGCTGACCTTCACGGAGGTGCTGGAGCTGTGCCGGGATTCCGGCGACGTGATCGGTGAGGGGCACCTGCTGCGCGACCTGGGGCACGCCTTCTCCGTGATGGGCCGGCCCGATCGTGCCAGGGACTTCTTCGACCGGGCCGTGACCGCCCGGGAGCGGATCATGGATGTCGGCGGGGGCGCGCTGGCGCGTCTCGACCTGGCGCGCCTGCTGGAGGGGGATCCGGGGCGCGCCCGGGAGCTGCTGGCACCGGCGGTGGAGGTGTTCCAGGAGCGGGGGATGGTCCGTGAGCTGACGGAGGCGCGGCGGCTGCTCGCCGCGGGCTGAGGCCGGTCCGGGACACGCTGTTCTTCCTGCTCGGCACGGCGACCGCGGGGCGGACCGGTCGCGGCCGGGGTCAGTCCCAGGGGTTGTTGTCGGTGGTGCCGCCCGTGCCACCGGTGCCGCCCGTGCCACCGGTCGTGCCGGTGCCGCCGGTCGTCCCCGTGCCGCTGGTGCTGCCCGTGCCGCCGGTGGTGGTGCCGGTGTCGCCCTCGTCGGTGGTGGTGTCGCCGCCGACGGTGGTCCCGGCGGTGGCGACCACCGCGGTGTCCGGTCCGGTGGCGGCGGCCCAGCCGGTCTGGGCGCCGGCGGCGGCGAGGAGCACGATCAGCGTGGAGGCGACCGTGGCGCGGAGGGCGTTGCGGGGGGCGGCGGTGTGCGACATGGGGTGCTTCCTCTCGGTGGTGGCGGCCGGTAGCGGCTGACGACCACAAAGTTAGGAAGGGCCGGATTCACGGCACCGTCCGCTGCCTTATCACCCCGCTATCACGGTCCGGCGCCCGCTGTCCCGTCGTGATAGCCGCGCTCGCCGGCCGCCGGCGGTGGCCGGCGCGGTGGCCGGCGGGCGGCGCGTGAGGGGTTAGCGGCGGGATGGTTCCTGGATAGGCGGCGTGCCGACCATGGCCGGCAGACCTTCCTGACCCGACCAGCAGGAGCTGCACATGACGCACCGCCTTGCTTCTCAGGACACCGCCCCCGCCGCCCTCGCGCTCGGCGCCCTCATCCTTCGGCACCGGCTGCGCATCGGCCTGACACAGCGGGAGCTCGCGGACCTCTCCACCATCAGCGTCCGCGCCATACGCGACCTGGAGAAGGGGAAGGCGCAGCGGCCGAGAACCGACACGGTCCGGCTGATCGCCGACGGCCTGCGGCTCGGCCCTCGCGCCCGTGCGGCTCTCGAGGAGGCGGCCCAGCGCGGCCACCGAGGAGGTGTCCGGGCGGCCGTCGAGCGCCCTGCGCCGCCTGTTCCCCTTCACCCGCTGATCGGGCGTGAAGCTGAGTGCGCCGCGGTGGTGGAGGAGCTCCGCTCGGGCGCCGAACGGCTGGTGACCGTCGTGGGGCTGAGCGGTGTGGGCAAGACCCGGCTCGTCCTGGAGGCCGCCGCGCGGCTGCACGACGCGGGTCTGGCCGTGCTGTGGCACTCCGCGCCCGGGACGGCCGTCGACTGCCTCCCCGGCGGGCAGGGCCCGTTCTCCGCGCTCGCGGCCGACTGCGCCGCCTTCCTGCGCGGCGAAGGGCGGGACGACGATCTGCCCGGCGGGCCGGCCGGGCTGCCCGGCGACCGCGGTGTCGTGCTCGTCCTCGACGGCGCCGACACGGACCTGTTCGACTTCCACCGGCTGGGCCGTCTGCTGCGCGAGCTGCCCGGGGTGCGTCTGCTGGTCACCGCCGACCGGCCGTGGAACGTTCCCGGCGAACGTCTCTTCCTGCTGTCGCCGCTGGACGCTCCCGAGCCCTCCGCCACGGGCCCCGCCGACACGGCCGCCTCCCGCTTCTTCCTGGACCAGCTGCGCCGACTGCGCCCGGGGATCGTCCCCACCGAGCGGGCCCTCGCCGATGTGGCGTGGATCTGCCACCGACTCGACGGCCATCCGATGTCGCTCGCGGCCGCCGCGTCCTGGCTGGCCGTCTACGACCTGCCCGCGCTGCGCTCCCTCCTGGAGTCGGACCCCTCTCCGCTGCTCGCCCATCTGGCCGACGGCCCGGCCGGCTCCCGGCTCCAGGAGCGGGTGGCGCGCACCGTGGCGGAACTGCCCGCACCCTGCCGGGATCTGCTCGCCGGCCTGTGCCGTGACGGCGACGGCGCCTTCCTGCTGGAGGACGTGGTCCGGCTGACCGGCCGTCCGCTGCCCGAGTGCGGCCGCATGCTGCGGGACCTGCTGGTCGGCGGCGTGGTCCGGTCCGTCGAGGAGGGCGCGCTGCCCGCCTTCCGGGTGCTGTGCGTGGTGCGCGCGGTCCTCGGGGCGGCTGCCGTCGCGACTGCCGCCTGACTGCCGCGCGGCGGCCCGCTGCTGTTGCTCCCGCCGGAACAACTGCCGCTCCACGCCCCGGCCGGCGGGTTGTATGGCACTGCCCGCCCCTCCCCCGCCGTCCCTCACCAGGAGACCGCCATGTCGTCCGACGCGCCTGTCGCTCCCGTCCCGGCCGCCACCCGGTTGCCCCTCTCGGCGGCCCAGCGTGACATCTGGACGGCGCACGCCCTCGACCCGACGGGCCTGAAGTACAACGTGGCCGAGTGCCGGGAGATCCTCGGCCCGCTCGACCCCGCGCTGATGGCCGCCGCCTGGCGTCGGCTCGCCGAGGAGGCGGACTTCCTGCGGACCCGTCGCTTCGAGGAGGACGGGGAGCAGGTCTGGCAGGTCGTCGACGCCGACGCCGGCCTGCTGGACCTGCCGTTCACCGACGTGAGCGGGGCGGCCGATCCGGAGGCGGAGGCGTGGCGGCTGGTCGACGGGATGATCAGCACCCCGTTCGCGCTGGCCTCGGAGCCGCCGGTGCGCTGCGCGCTGATCCGGCTGGGCGCGGAGCGGTACTTCTACTTCTACGGGTTCCACCACCTGGTCGTGGACGGCGTCGGCGTGGGGCTCGCGCTGACGCGGCTGGTGGAGCTGTACGAGCGGGCGGTGGCCGGCGAGTCGTGGGGTCCGTCGCCGTTCGGGCGGCTCTCCGACCTGCTGGCGGAGGACGCCGCGTTCCGCGGGTCGCCGGAGGCCGCCGCCGAGCGGGCGGCCTGGCGGGAACACCTCGCCGGGGCGCCGGACGTCCCCCGCAGTCTGGTCCGGGGCTCCGGCCGGGCCGCACCGGCCCACGGCGGTCTGCCCTTCGCCCGGCGCACCGTGCGGCTCTCCCCGGCCGACGCGGGCCGGCTGCGGGACACGGCCCGCGGGCAGCGGGTCTCCTGGCCGGTCCTGCTGGTGTCGCTGCTCGCCGTGTACCTGCACCGGGTCACCGGACAGGACGAGCTGGTGATCGCCCTGCCGGTGACCGGCCGGACCACGCAGACGTCGCGCAGCACCCCCGGGATGATGTCGAACGTGGTGCCGCTGCGGGTGCGGGTGCGCCCCGACGAGCCGTTCGGTGCGCTGGTCCGCTCGGTGTCCGCGGAGGTCAAGCACGGCCTGCGGGGCCAGCGGACCCGTTACGAGGAGCTGTGCCGGGACGCCGGCGTCCTGGGGAGGGCGCGCGGACTCGCCGGTCCGGTCGTCAACATCATGGGCTTCAACGCGGACCTCACCGTCTGCGGCAGCCCGACGGTCAACCACAACGTCAGCAACGGCCCGGTCGACGACCTCAGCATCGCCGTGTTCGACCTGGGGGCCGCGCACGGCATCCGGATCGACTTCGACACTCCGGTCGAGGGCGTGGATCCGGACGCCGTCGCCGCCCACCAGGACCGGTTCGCCGCGTTCCTGGCCGCGGCCGCGGCACCTGGCGCCGGCGAGCTCGCCGGGCGCGCGACCTCCGATCTCGAGGTGCTGACCGAGGCGGAGCGCGGCCTGCTGCTCGGGAAGTGGGCCGGCGCCACCACCGAGCGGCAGGACACCACGCTGGTGGAACGCTTCCGGCAACAGGCGGAACGTTTCCCCGACCGGGTCGCGCTGATCGACGGAGACCGGCGGATCACCTACCGGGAGCTCGACGCGGCCGCCGACCGCTGGGCCCGGCACCTGCGCGACCGGGGACTGGGCCGCGGCGACCTGGCGGGCGTCCTGATGGAGCGCGGCGCGGACTTCGCCACCGCCCTGATCGCCGTGCTCAAGACCGGCGCCGCCCATGTGCTGCTCGACCCCGATTTCCCCGACGAGCGCCTCCGCTCCGCTGCCGGGGACGCCGGCATCAGCCACCTGGTGACCACTCCCCGGTTCGCGGGCCGCCTCGACGGTCCGTGGGCCGTCCACACGGAGGATCCGCGGGAACTCGCCCACCTGGCGGCAGGAGACCTGGACGTCCCGCTCACCCCCGACGACCCGGCGTGCCTGATGTTCACCTCCGGCTCGACCGGCCGACCCAAGGGCATCCTGTCCTCCCACCGGAACCTGGTGGCCACCCTCGTCGGCCAGCGGTACCTCCCGACCGGCCCGGACGAGGTGTACCTGCAGTCGTCGCCGGTGTCCTGGGACGCCTTCAGCCTCGAGTGCTGGGGCCCGCTGCTGCACGGGGGGACCGCCGTCCTGCAGCCGGGCCAGAAGCCGGAACCGACGCTGGTGAGCGAACTGGCCCGGCGTCACCGCGTCACCACGCTCCTGCTGTCGGCAAGCCTGTTCAACTACCTCGTCGACGAGCACCCGGAGACGTTCGAAAGCGTCGCCACCGCCTACACCGTCGGCGAGGCGGCCTCCCCGGCCCACGTGCACAAGCTGCAGCAGCTGAGGCCCGGCATCACCGTGGTCAACGGCTACGGCCCCGCCGAGGTCATGATCTACGCCACCACGCACACCGTCGAGCGCGGGCAGCGGCCGCACCCGTCCATCCCCATCGGGTCGCCACTGGCCGACAAGCCGCTGTACGTCCTCGACAGCAGGCTGCGGCTGTGCCCGCCGGGCGCCACCGGCGAACTGTACGTGGCGGGCGAAGGGCTGGCCCACGGCTACCTGGGCCGGTCGGATCTGACCGCCGCACGTTTCGTACCGAACCCGTACGGCCCCGCCGGCAGCCGCCTCTACCGCACCGGCGACCTCGTCCACTTCGACACCAACGGCAACCTTCACTACGAAGGCCGCGCCGACGACCAGATCAAAATCCGCGGCTTCCGCGTCGAACCCGGCGAGATCGAAGCCGCCCTCCTCACCCACCCCGACATCACCCAAGCCGTCGTCACCGTCCACCAGGGCCGGCTCAGCGCCCACATCGTCACCGACGCACCTGCCTCAGCCGATCACATCCGCGGTCACCTCACCGAGCGTCTCCCCGACCACCTCGTCCCCACCTACCTCACCCTCCTCGACCGACTCCCCCTCACCCCAAACGGCAAGATCGACAAACGGGCCCTGCCCGAACCGACCACCGCCTCCCGCACCGGACGCGCACCCCGCACCGAGACCGAGAAGACCCTCACCACCCTCTTCGCCCGCACCCTCGACCTCCCCGACACCCCCACCATCGACGACGACTTCTTCACCCTCGGCGGCCACTCCCTCCTCGCCGCCCGCCTCACCAACCACATCGCCACCACCCTCGACGTCCGACTCACCGTCCGCGACGTCTTCCAGCACCCCACCCCCGCCCGACTCGCCGAACACGTCACCGGCATGGGCGTGCAGAAGGCGACCGACCTGCCCGCCCTGGCTCCCGCCGCCCCCGCGTCCGGGCCCCTGCCCGCGTCCTTCGCCCAGCGGCGGCTGTGGCTCCTGGCCGACCTGGACGGGGACAGCACCGCCTACAACGTTCCGCTGTCGGTGCGGGTCGACGGTGCCGTGGACACGGCGGCGCTGGAGGCCGCGCTCAACGACGTCGTCGAACGGCACGCACCGCTGCGCACCCTGGTCGAGACGGTGGACGGCGAGCCGTGCCAGCGTGTCCTTCCGCCGGACAAGGCCCGCGTGCGGGTGGAACGGCGCGTCACGACCCCGGGGTCCCTGGAGTCCGATCTCGTGGCGGCCGCGGGACACCGGTTCGACCTGCGGACGGAGATGCCGCTGCGGGTCACCGTGTTCGAGCCCGGTGACGGGTCGTGCGTGCTCCTCGTGCTGCTCCACCACGTGGCGACGGACGGCACGTCGAACAACGTGTTCTTCGAGGACCTGTCGCGGGCCTGTGCGGCGCGGGTGTCCGGGGCGGCGGGGAGCGCGCTCGCACCGCTGCCGGTGCAGTACGCGGACTACGCGCAGTGGCAGCGGATGGTGCTGGGGTCGGCCGACGACCCGGACAGCGTGCTGGCGCGGGAGCTCGGCTTCTGGCGCTCGACGCTGGACGGGCTGCCCGAGGAGCACGGACTGCGCCTGGACCGGCCCCGTCCCGCCCGTGCCTCCCACCGGGGCGGACAGGTCGAGGTCGATCTCGGCCCGGACGTCATGGGCCGAGTGGGCGAGCTGGCCTTGGCGGAGGGCTGCACGCCCTTCATGGTGGTCCACACCGCGCTGGTCGCCGCACTCACCCGATTCGGCGCCGGCACCGACCTGGCCGTCGGCACACCGGTCGCCGGGCGCGGGGACGAGCAGTTGCGTGACCTGGTCGGTTTCTTCGTCAACACGCTCGTGCTGCGCACCGACAGCAGCGGGGACCCGACCTTCCAAGAGCTGCTGGCACGCATCCGTGCGACCGATCTGGACGCCTTCGCCCACCAGGAAGCACCCTTCGACCTCGTCCTCGAAGCGCTCAACCCCACTCGCTCACTCGCGCGTCACCCGCTCTTCCAGATCTGCCTCACCCTTGACGTCGCCACCACCCCCCGTCTGAGCCTGCCGGGCAACGGGACGGGTGACGTGGTCCCCGTCGTGAACGGCTCGGCCAAGTTCGACCTCGAGTTCCTCCTCCGCTCCGACGACAGCCGGCGCTTGCACGGGACGGTTCTGTTCGCGCGAGACCTGTTCGACGACAGCACCGTGCGACGCATGGTCACCGTCCTGGGCCAGGTCCTCGACCAGGTCCTGGCCGACCCCGGCCACCGGATCGGCGACCTCGACATCCTCACCCGGGAGGAGCGGGCGCTCGTCACCGGAGCCTGGGCGGGCAGCAGCGCCGACATCGACGACGTCTCGCTGGCGGAGCAGTTCGAGAAGCAGGCGGAACGATTCCCCGACCAGGTCGCGCTCATCGACGGCGACCGTCAGGTCACCTACCGGGAGCTCAACGCGGCCGCCAACCGCTGGGCTCGCCACCTGCGCGACCATGGCCTCGGCCGGGGCGGCATGACCGGCGTGCTGCTGGAGCGCGGCACGGACTTCGCCACCGCGGTCGTCGCCGTCGCCAAGACCGGCGCCGCCTACACCCTCCTCGACCCCGACTTCCCCGACGAGCGCCTGCGCACCGCCGCCACCGACGCCGGAATCCGCCTCCTCATCACCGACCCCACCCTCGCCGCACGACTCGACGGCCCGTGGACCACGGTGACCGAGAACCCGGACCAGCTCACCGAGTACCAGGCCGACGACCTCAGCGTCCCCCTGTCCGGTGACGACGCGGCCTGCCTGATGTTCACCTCCGGGTCGACCGGCCGGCCCAAGGGCATCCTGTCCTCCCACCGCAACCTGGTGTCCACCGTCACCGCCCAGTCCTACGGACACTTCGGCGCCGACCAGGTGTTCCTCCAGTGCTCGCCGGTGTCCTGGGACGCGTTCAGCCTCGAGTTCTGGGGCGCCCTCCTCCACGGAGCGACGACGGTGCTGCAGCCCGGGCAGCGCCCGGAGCCCGCGCTGATCGCCGAACTGGCTCAGCGTCACAAGGTGACGATGCTGCAACTGTCGGCGAGCCTGTTCAACTACCTCACCGACGAGCACCCCGACGCCTTCGACGCCGTCACCGTCGCCTACACAGGTGGTGAAGCAGCTTCCCCGGCACACGTCCACAAACTGCAGCAACTGAAGCCCGGCATCACCATCGTCAACGGCTACGGCCCCGCCGAATCCATGGGCTTCACCACCACCCACACCATCGAGTTGAGCGACCAGCCCCACCCGACGATCCCCGTGGGATCTCCCATCACCAACAAGGGCGCCTACGTCCTCGACAACCGCCTCCAACTCACCGCCCCCGGGGTAACCGGCGAGCTCTACCTCGCCGGCGACGGCCTCGCCCACGGCTACCTGGGCCGGTCGGACCTGACCGCCACCCGCTTCGTCCCCAACCCCCAAGGACCCGCCGGCAGCCGCCTCTACCGCACCGGCGACCTCGTCCACTTCGACACGGACGGCAACCTCCACTACGAAGGCCGCGCCGACGACCAGATCAAAATCCGCGGCTTCCGCGTCGAACCCGGCGAGATCGAGGCCGCCCTCCTCACCCACCCCGCCGTCACCCAAGCCGTCGTCACCGTCCACCAGGGCCGGCTGTCCGCCCACATCGTCACCGACAGGCCCGCCGAGGACGCCCGCCGTCATCTTGCCGAGCGTCTCCCCGACCACCTCGTGCCCACCTACCTGACCGTCCTCGACCGGCTTCCCCTCACCCCCAACGGAAAGGTCGACAAGCGCGCTCTGCCCGAGCCGTCGTCGGTCCCGACGTGCGGCCGGGCGCCTCGTACGCCGCTCGAGGAGACCCTGACCGTGCTCTTCGCCCAGGTCCTGGGTGGCGCGGACACCCCCACCATCGACGACGACTTCTTCGTCCTCGGCGGCCACTCGTTGCGGGCGGCGCGGCTCACCAACCACATCGCGGACGCACTCGGCGTTCGCCTGACCATCCGCGACGTCTTCCAGCACCCCACCCCCGCCCGCCTCGCCGACCTGATCTCCCGCCACAAGGGACTGCCCGCCCTGCCGCCGATCACGGCCGGAGAAGGCACCGGCGACGGCAGCTCGCTGCCGGCCGCGTCCTTCGCGCAGCAACGGCTGTGGCTCCTTGCCGACCTGGACGGCGACAGCACCGCCTACAACGTGCCCCTCGCAGTCCGCCTCGAAGGCGAACTCGACGCAGCCGCATGGGAAGCCGCGCTCAACGACCTGGCGGAGCGGCACGCTCCCCTGCGCACCCTGATCGAGACGGTCGACGGCGAACCGCGCCAGCGGATCCTGCCGCCGGCCGAGGTCAGGGTGCCGGTCGAGCGGCGTAGCACCACTCCGGAAACCCTGGAGTCCGACCTGGTGACGGCCGCGGGGTACCGGTTCGACCTGCGGACGGAGATCCCGCTGCGCGTCAGCGTGCTTGAGCCCGGTGACGGAACGACCGTGCTCCTGATCCTTCTGCACCATGTGGCGACGGACGGCGCGTCGAACGGCGTGTTCTTCGACGACCTGTCACGGGCCTACGCAGCACGGCTGTCGGGGGCGGACAACAACGTGCTGACCCCCTTGCCGGTCCAGTACGCCGACTACGCGCACTGGCAGCACAGAACCCTGGGCTCGCCCGACGACCCGGACAGCGTGCTGGCGCGCGAGCTCGGGTTCTGGCGCTCCACGCTGGAAGGGCTGCCCGAGGAGCACGGACTGCGCCTGGACCGGCCCCGCCCCGCCCGGGCGACCCACCGGGGCGGACAGGTCGAGGTCGATCTCGGCCCGGACGTCATGGCCCGGGTGGGCGAGCTGGCCTTGGCGGAGGGCTGCACCCCGTTCATGGTGGTCCACGCCGCCCTCGTCGCCGCACTCACCCGATTCGGCGCCGGCACCGACCTGGCCGTCGGCACACCGGTCGCCGGGCGCGGGGACGAGCAGCTCCGCGATCTGGTCGGATTCTTCGTCAACACCCTGGTACTGCGCACCGACAGCAGCGGGGACCCGACCTTCCAAGAGCTGCTCGCACGGATCCGTGCGACCGATCTGGACGCCTTCGCCCACCAGGAAGCGCCCTTCGACCTCGTCCTCGACGCCGTCAACCCGGCCCGCTCCCTCGCCCGCCACCCCCTGTTCCAGATCTGCCTCGGCCTCGAAACCGGAGGCACCCCTGAACTGCGGCTGCCCGGTGCACGACCGGCCGACGTGTTCGGCGTGGTGAACGGTTCGGCCAAGTTCGACCTCGAGTTCCTCCTCCGCTCCGACGACAACCGGCGCCTGCACGGGACGGTTCTGTACGCGCGAGACCTGTTCGACGACAGCACCGTGCGACGCATGGTCACCGTCCTGGGCCAGGTCCTCGACCAGGCCCTGGCCGACCCCGGCCACCGGATCGGCAGCCTCGACATCCTCTCCCAGGACGACCGTGCCCGGCTCACAGGGAGCTGGGCAGGCACGATCCTCAACACCCACGACGTCTCGTTGGTGGAGAGGTTCGAAGGGCAGGCCGCCCGTTCGCCCGAGGCCGTGGCACTCATCGACGGTGAGCGACGAGTTACCTACCGGGAGCTCAACGCGGCCGCCAACCGCTGGGCCCGCCACCTGCGTGACCAGGGCCTCGGCCGGGGCGACATGGCCGGCGTGCTGCTGGAGCGCGGCGCGGACTTCGCCACCGCGGTCGTCGCCGTCGCCAAGACCGGCGCCGCCTACACCCTCCTCGACCCCGACTTCCCCGACGATCGCCTGCGCACCGCCGCCACCGACGCCGGAATCCGCCTCCTCATCACCGACCCCACCCTCGCCGCACGACTCGACGGCCCCTGGACCACGGTGTCCACCTCGCCTGAAGAACTCTTCTCCCTCTCCGAGGTCAACCTCAGCGTCCCCCTGTCCGGTGACGACGCGGCATGCCTGATGTTCACCTCCGGGTCCACCGGCCGGCCCAAGGGCATCCTGTCCTCCCACCGGAATCTGGTCTCCACCGTCACCGCCCAGTCCTACGGACACTTCGGACCGGACGAGGTCTTCCTCCAGTGCTCCCCGGTGTCCTGGGACGCGTTCAGCCTCGAATTCTGGGGCGCCCTCCTCCACGGCGGAACCACCGTCCTGCAGCCCGGGCAGCGCCCGGAGCCCGCGCTGATCGCCGAACTGGCGCAGCGCCACAAGGTGACCATGCTCCAGCTGTCGGCCAGCCTGTTCAACTACCTCACCGACGAGCACCCGGAGGCTTTCGAGACCGTCACCGTCGCCTACACGGGCGGCGAAGCGGCCTCCCCGGCCCACGTCCACAAGCTCCACCGCCTGAAGCCCGGCATCACCGTCGTCAACGGCTACGGCCCCGCCGAATCCATGGGCTTCACCACCACCCACACCATCGAGTCGAGCGACCAACCCCACCCGACGATCCCCGTGGGGTCACCCATCACCAACAAGGGCGCCTACGTCCTCGACGACCACCTCCAGCTCACCGCTCCCGGCGTCACCGGCGAGCTCTACCTCGCCGGCCACGGTCTCGCCCACGGCTACCTCGGCCGACCCGACCTCACCGCCACCCGCTTCGTGCCGAATCCGTACGGGCCTGCGGGCAGCCGCCTCTACCGCACCGGCGACCTCGTCCACTTCGACGCGGACGGCAACCTCCACTACGAGGGCCGCGCCGACGACCAGATCAAGATCCGCGGCTTCCGCGTCGAACCCGGCGAGATCGAGGCCGCCCTCCTCACCCACCCCGCCGTCACCCAAGCCGTCGTCACCGCCTACGAGCAGCGCCTCGTGGCGCACGTCGTCGGCGGAGCGCCGGAGCAAGGCCTCGTGGGCACCCTGGCCGACCTGGCACGCCGGCATCTCACCGAGCTGCTGCCCGAGCACCTGGTGCCCGCACACATCGTGGTTCTCGACCGGCTTCCCCTCACTCCCAACGGAAAGGTCGACAAGCGGGCACTGCCCGAACCGTCGTCGGCCTCGACGGGCGGCCGGGCGCCTCGTACGCCGCTCGAAGGGACCCTGGTGGCTCTCTTCTCCCGGGCACTGAGCACCTCCGAGTCCCTCACGATCGACGACGACTTCTTTCGCCACGGCGGCCATTCGTTGCGGGCGGCGCGGCTCACCAACCACATCGCGGAGGCACTCGGCGTTCGCCTGACCATCCGCGACGTCTTCCAGCACCCCACCCCCGCCCGGCTCGCCGACCTGATCTCCCGCCACAAGGGACAGCCCGCCCTGCCGCCGATCACAGCCGGAGAAGGCACCGGCGACGACAGCTCGCTGCCGGCCGCGTCCTTCGCACAGCGACGACTGTGGCTCCTGGCCGACCTGGACGGCGACAGCACCGCCTACAACGTGCCCCTCGCAATCCGCCTGGAAGGCGAACTCGACTTGGTGGCTTGGCAAGCCGCGCTCAACGACCTGGCGGAACGCCACGCCCCGCTGCGCACCCTGATCGAGACGGTCGACGGCGAACCGCGCCAGCGGATCCTGCCCCCGGCCGAGGTCCGCATTCCTCTCGACCGCCGCCGGATCGCCGCCCAGGACCTGGACGGGGAGCTGGCGACGGCCGCACGCCAGGTCTTCGACCTGCGGATCGATGTCCCCTTCCGAGCCACGGCGTTCGCCCTTGACGACGGCACCTGGGTGTTGTTCCTCCTGCTGCACCACGTGGCGACGGACGGCGCGTCGAACAGCGTGTTCTTCGACGACCTGGCCCGGGCCTACGAAGCGCGGCTGTCGGGTGCCACCACCAACGTTCTGGAGCCCCTGCCGGTGCAGTACGCCGACTACGCGCACTGGCAGCACAGAACCCTGGGCTCGCCCGACGATCCGGACAGCGTGCTGGCGCGGGAGCTCGGGTTCTGGCGTTCGGCGCTGGAAGGGCTGCCCGAGGAGCACGGTCTGCGTCTGGACCGGCCCCGTCCCGCCCGGGCGACCCACCGGGGCGGCGAGATCGGGGTGGACCTCGGCCCGGATCTCTTCGCCCGGGTGGGTGAGCTGGCCCTGGCGGAGGGCTGCACGCCGTTCATGGTGGTTCACGCGGCCTTGGTCGCCGCCCTGATGCGTCTCGGCGCCGGCACCGACCTCGCCGTCGGCACACCGGTCGCCGGTCGAGGCGACGAGCAGCTCCGCGATCTGGTCGGCTTCTTCGTCAACACCCTGGTGCTGCGCACCGACAGCAGTGGAAACCCGACCTTCAAGGAACTGCTGGCGCGGATCCGTGCCGCCGACCTGGACGCCTTCGCCCACCAGGAAGCCCCCTTCGACCTCGTCCTCGACACGGTCAACCCGGCCCGCTCCCTCGCCCGCCACCCCTTGTTCCAGATCTGCCTCGGCCTCGAGACGGGTGGCGCCTCAACCATTCGGCTGCCCGGCGACCGCCTGGCCGACGTCTTCGGCATGACGAACGGTTCGGCCAAGTTCGACCTGGAGTTCCTGCTCCGCTCCGACGACAACCGGCGACTGCACGGGACGGTGCTCTTCGCCCAGGACCTGTTCGACAACAGCACCGTGCGGCGCATGGTCACTGTCCTGGGCCGGGTCCTCGAGCAGGTCCTGGCCGACCCCAGCCACCGGATCAGCGACCTCGACGTCCTCTCCCGGGACGAACGGACGCTGGTCACCAAAACCTGGGCCGGCACCAGCGCCGACATCGGCGACATCTCGCTGGTCGAGCGGTTCGAGGCGCAGGCGGAACGATTCCCCGACCAGCTCGCGCTCATCGACCGCGACCGTCAGGTCACCTACCGGGAACTCAACGCGGCCGCCAACCGCTGGGCCCGCCACCTGCACGACCAGGGCCTCGGCCGGGGCGACATGGCCGGCGTCCTGCTGGAGCGCGGCACGGACTTCGCCACCGCGGTCGTCGCCGTCGCCAAGACCGGCGCCGCCTACACCCTCCTCGACCCCGACTTCCCCGACGAGCGCCTGCACACCGCCGCCACCGACGCCGGCATACGCCTCCTCATCACCGACCCCACCCTCGCCGCACGACTCGACGGCCCGTGGACCACGGTCACTTCCTTGCCGGCGGGACTCTCCGGTCTGTCCGAGTCGAACCTCGACATTCCCCTGTCCGGCGACGACGCGGCATGCCTGATGTTCACGTCCGGCTCGACCGGCCGACCCAAGGGCATCCTGTCCTCCCACCGGAACCTGGTCTCCACCGTCACCGCCCAGTCCTACGGACACTTCGGCGCCGACCAGGTGTTCCTCCAGTGCTCCCCGGTGTCCTGGGACGCCTTCAGCCTCGAATTCTGGGGCGCCCTCCTCCACGGAGCGACCACCGTCCTGCAACCGGGGCAGCGACCCGAACCGGCGCTGATCACCGAGCTCTCGCAACGCCACGGCGTCACGATGCTCCAACTCTCGGCGAGCTTGTTCAACTACCTCGCCGACGAGCACCCCGACGCCTTCGACACCGTCACCGTCGCCTACACCGGCGGAGAAGCCGCCTCCCCGGCCCACGTCCACAAACTTCAGCAACTGAAGCCCGGCATCACCATCGTCAACGGCTACGGCCCCGCCGAATCCATGGGCTTCACCACCACCCACACCATCGAACCCGGCGACCAGCCCCACCCGACGATCCCCATCGGATCACCCCTGGTCAACAAGGGCGCCTACGTCCTCGACAACCGCCTCCAACTCACCGCACCCGGTGTGACCGGCGAGCTCTACCTCGCCGGCGACGGCCTCGCCCACGGCTACCTCGGCCGACCCGACCTCACCGCCGCGCGCTTCGTGGCGAACCCGTACGGCCCCGCCGGGAGCCGTCTCTACCGCACCGGCGACCTCGTCCACTTCGACACGTCCGGCAACCTCCACTACGAAGGCCGCGCCGACGACCAGATCAAAATCCGCGGCTTCCGCGTCGAACCCGGCGAGATCGAGACCACCCTCCTCACCCACCCCGACATCACCCAAGCCGTCGTCACCGTCCACCAAGGCCGGCTCAGCGCCCACATCGTCACCGACGCACCTGCCTCAGCCGATCACATCCGCGGTCACCTCACCGAGCGTCTCCCCGACCACCTCGTCCCCACCTACCTCACCCTCCTCGACCGACTCCCCCTCACCCCCAACGGCAAGATCGACAAACGGGCCCTGCCCGAACCGACCACCGCCTCCCGCACCGGACGCGCACCCCGCACCGAGACCGAGAAGACCCTCACCACCCTCTTCGCCCGCACCCTCGACCTCCCCGACACCCCCACCATCGACGACGACTTCTTCACCCTCGGCGGCCACTCCCTCCTCGCCGCCCGCCTCACCAACCACATCGCCACCACCCTCGACGTCCGACTCACCGTCCGCGACGTCTTCCAGCACCCCACCCCCGCCCGACTCGCCGAACACATCGCGGCGTGCCGGACCGCGCCGGCCGTCAAGGCCCGGCCCGCTCTGCGCCGCCGCACCGAGACCGAACGGATGAGCTCATGAACGGATCTCCGTCCCCCGCCCCCGAGGACGTCGTCTGGGATCTGCCCGGTGACGCGCCGCACCGCCTGTCGCTGCTGGTGCTGCCGCACGCGGGCGGCAACGCGCACGCCTACAGCGAGTGGCGCGACCACCTGCCGGCCGACGTGCGGCTCCTGGTCGGCCAGTACCCGGGCCGCGGTGCGCGCTACTGCGAGGACCTGCCCGAGTCGGTCGACGACCTGGCCCTCCCGGTGGTCGGCGCACTGCCCTCGGACACGGGTCCGCTGGTGGTGCTCGGGCACAGCATGGGTTCGCTGGTCGCCTTCGAGGTGGCCCGTGCGCTGCAGGCCGCCGGCCGCGCTCCGGCCGGGCTGGTCGCCTCGGCCTGCCGGGCGCCGGTGCTGCCCAACCAGTGCCCCGTGCACCCCGAGCGCCTCGACGACGACCAGCTCGTCGCTGCCATCAAGGAGCGGGGCGGCACCGACGACGGCATCCTCGACGACCCGGAGCTCCGCGAGATCGTCCTGCCGTCCATCCGCGCGGACTTCGCCATCGACGACGCCTACCGGTGCACCGCCCCGGGTGTGCGGCTGGACTGCCCGGTCGCGGTGTTCGGCGGGGACGCCGATCCGATCGTCCCGGTGGAGATGCTCGGCGGCTGGTCCACGGTCGCCGGTCACCCGGTGACGCCGGAGGTGCTGCCCGGCGACCACTTCTACTTCCAGCAGGACCTGCCCGGTTTCTTCGCCCGCCTGAACCCGTCCCTCCAGGCCCTGCGCGACTCCACGGCCGCCCCGGCCTGACCGGCGCGGTGCCCGGCCCGCCGAGCCGAACGACCCGCCGAGCCGAACGACCCGCCGAGCCGAACGACCCGAACCACCCGGCCCCCGCCCGGCCTTCCCCCTCCTGCCGCATCGAACCGACCTGAGGAACCGCCATGACCACATTCGCCCAGAGCCCCGCCGCCTCCGAGACCGCCGCCTCCGAGACCGCCGGCACCGCCGGCACCGACCTGGCCGTCAGCCGGGAGCCCGGCAAGCCGGTCGTCGTCCGCACGCCGGGCTTCGCCACCATGGAGGAGGCCGTCGCCTGGCTCTCCGGCCGGCGTTCCGCCATCCGCGCCGAGCTGCACCGGTCCGGTGCGGTCATGCTGCGCGGGCTGCCGGTGACGGACGCGGAGTCGTTCGCCGCGGCACGCGACGCGCTGATCGCCGTGCGGGCCGGTTACAAGGAGAAGGCCACCCCGCGCACCGACTTCGGCGAGGGGGTGTTCTCCTCCACTGACCTGCCGGCCGCCCAGCCGATCCGCCTGCACAACGAGAACAGCTACACCCTCGACTTCCCCGGCGTGCTGCTCTTCGGCTGCGCGACAGCTCCGGAGACCGGCGGGGCGACCACCGTGGGCGACATGCGCCGGGCGCTCGCCCTGCTGCCCGAGGACCTGGCCGCCCGGTTCGCCGAGGCGGGCTGGCTGCTGGTGCGCAACTACTCCGACCTGGCGGGCATGCCCTGGCGCAAGGCGTTCTCCTCCGAGGAGCCGGCCGGCGCCGAGGCGTACTGCGACGCCAACGCCATCGGCTACGAATGGCTGGACGAGGACACCCTGCGCACCCGTCAGCGCCGCTCCGCGATCATCACCCACCCGGTGACCGGCGAGCGGACCTGGTTCAACCACTTCGCGTTCTGGAACGCCCGCAGCCTCGACGAGGACGTCCGTGAGGTCCTCACCGAGACCTTCGGGGAGGACGGCCTGCCGTTCAACACCTACCTGGGCGACGGCTCCCCGCTCACCGACGCCGAGGTCGACGCGATCAACGACGTCTACCAGGCGGTCACCGTGCGGGAGAGCTGGCAGGCGGGCGACCTGATGCTCGTCGACAACATCCTCTGCGCGCACGGCCGCGAGTCGTTCACCGGCGACCGGAAGATCCTCGTCGCCATGGGGGAACCGGTGGCCCTGTCCGACTGCTCCCCCACCACCGTCCCGTCCACCACCCCGTACGGAAAGTGAGCCCCGCCATGACCGCCGTCCTCCCCGAGCGCTCCGCCGTCACCGTGGCGGAGCCGGCCGCCCAGCGTCCTGGGCACGGGCCCCACCCGGCCGACTGCCCGTGCGGCGGGTGCGCCGCCGGCACCGGCGCCGCCGACCTGATGGCCCGGCTCGCCGCCGTCCCCGGTGGGCGCACCGCGGTCGTCGCCGACGGCCTGGAGCTCACCTTCGACGAACTGCGCGCCGAGGCCGCCGTGTTCGCCGCCCGCCTGGCCGGGCTCGGCATCGGACCGGAGAGCGTGGTGGCGCTGTGCCTGCCGCGCGGCGCCGGCCTGGTCACGGCGATCGTCGGCACGCTCACCGCCGGGGCCGCCTACCTGCCGATCGACCCGGCACTGCCCGCCGAGCGCCGCACCTACCTGCTGGAGGACTCCGGCGCGGACCTGGTGGTGACCGACGGCGCCGCCGAGCCCGCGACCACCGCCACCCGGACCTCCACCCGGACCGTCGCCCTGCCCGAGCTCACCGCAGACCTGGCCGACCGGGCCGACCGGGCCGGATTCGCCCCGGTGCCGGTCACCCCGGACACCCTCGCCTACGTCATCTACACCTCCGGCTCCACCGGCCGTCCCAAGGGCGTGGAGATCGGCCGCGGCGCCGTCTCCCTCCTGCTGCGGGAGCTGGAGGAGGCGGGCATCGCCGCGGGTGAGGGCCGTAGGGTCGGCTGGAACGCCTCCCCGTCGTTCGACGCGTCCGTGCAGCAGTGGGTGCGGCTGTGCCGCGGCGACACCCTCGTCATGATCGACGAGGAGACCCGCCGCGACCCGGCGCTGCTGGCCGCCTTCGTCGACGACCAGGCCCTCACCGACCTCGACATCACCCCCTCGCACGCCGACCCGCTGCTCGGACTGCTCACCGCCGGCGGCGGTCCCCGCCCGCTGACCCTGCTGGTGGGCGGCGAGGCGATCAGCCCGTCGTTGTGGGACCGGCTGGCCGCCGCCCACCGGTCCGGTCTGCTGCGCGCGGTCAACCTGTACGGCCCCACCGAGTGCACCGTCGACGCCACCGCCGGCTGGATCGACGGGCCCGGTGAACCGCACCTGGGGACCGTCCTGCCGGGCCTGCGGATGCTGCTGCTGGACGAGAACCTGGCCCCCGTCGGGCCGGGCGGGACCGGCGAGCTCCACCTGGCGGGGCCGCGGGTGGGCCGCGGCTACCGGAGACGGCCGGCCCTGACCGCGGAGCGCTTCGTCGCCGCCCCCTCGGGCCTCCCCGGATCCCGCGTGTACCGCACCGGTGACCGCTGCCGGCTGCTTCCCGACGGCCGGCTGGTCTACCTCGGCCGCGCCGACGGCCAGGTCAAGGTGCGCGGCCACCGCGTCGAACTCCCGGAGATCGAGGCCGCCCTCACCCGTGTGGGCGGCGTCGCCGAGGCCGCCGTGATCCTCGGCGAGGACGCCGGCGGCGAACCGGCCCTGATCGCCTACCACCGCGGCGGCCACGCGCCGGAGCTGCGCACCCGGCTGGCGCGGACGCTGCCGTCGTACATGGTGCCGTCCGCGTTCGTCGCCGTGGACCGGTTCGCGACGACGCCCAGCGGGAAGCTCGACCGGTCCGCGCTGCCCGCCTGCGTCGAGGCGCGGGCCGGCTCCCGCGCGCAGGCCGCCTCCCGTGCCGCCGCGGACGGCGGCGACGGCCCGCGCGGGCGCGCGGAGGAGCTGATCGCCAGGGTGTGGGGGGAGGTCCTGGGCGCCGCGTCGATCGGCCCGGACGACAACTTCTTCAAGCTGGGCGGGCACTCCCTGCTCGCCATCAAGCTGGTCTCCCGGGTGCGGGCGGAACTGTCCCTGGCCCTGCCGGTGAAGGCCGTGTACGCCCATCCGCGGCTGCGCGACCTGGCCGCGCACATCGAGGAGCTGACGGCCGCGCGGGATGCCTGACCTCCGCGCACGCCGCCGGGCGGACCCCGTCACCGGTCCCCCGACCCGCCCGCCCCCGCCATCCCCGAGGAGCAGCAACCGTGATCCCCCTGTCCTACGCCCAGCGCCGGCTGTGGTTCCTGAACCGCCTGGAGGGCGCGTCGCCGGCCTACAACGCCCCCGTCGTGCTCCGCCTCGCCGCCGTCCCCGACCGGGAGGCGCTCGAGGCCGCGGTGCGGGACGTCGTGGAACGCCACGAGGTCCTGCGCACCGTCTACCCGGCGGCCGAGGACGCCGAGCCCTGCCAGCGGATCGTCGACGCACCGGACGTACGGCTGGAGGCGCAGCGCTGCGCACCGGGCGACGACCTGGAGGCGGCGGTCACCGCGTTCGTCCGCACTCCCCTCGACATCACCGTCGAACTGCCCCTGCGGGCACGCCTGTTCACCGGCCCGGACGACACCGCCGTGCTGGCGCTGCTGATCCACCACATCGCCTCCGACGGCTGGTCCGTCGGCTGCCTCCTCACCGACCTCGACGCCGCCTACCGGGCCCGGCTGAGCGGCCGGGCACCCGGGTGGGAGCCGCTGCCCGTCCAGTACGCGGACTACGCGCTGTGGCAGCGGGACATGCTCGGCGACCCCGGGGACCCCGGCAGCACCGCCCACCAGCAGCTCGCCCACTGGCGCGAGGCCCTGGCGGGCGCCCCCGCCGAGACCCGGCTGCCGGCCGACCGGCCCCGCCCCGCCGAACCGACCGGCCGGGGCGCGGTGGTCACCGCGGAACTCGACGCCGCCGCCCACAAGGCGCTCACCGGTGTCGCCCGCGCCCACCGGGCGACCTTCTTCATGGCCTGCCGGGCAGCCCTGTCGCTCGCCCTGCGGACGGCGGGAGCCGGGGACGACGTGGTGGTGGGCGCGCCGGTGGCCGGCCGCCCCGAGGAGGACCTGCACGAGCTGGTCGGCTTCTTCGTCAACTCCCTGGCCCTGCGGACCGATCTGTCCGGCGACCCCACCCTGGGCGAGGTCCTCGCCCAGGTCCGCGAACGCGACCTGGCCGCCTTCGCCCACGAGGACCTGCCCTTCGACCTGCTGGTGGAGGACCTCAACCCCGAACGGTCCCTCGGCCGCCACCCCTTCTTCCAGGTGACGCTCGCCGCGCAGACCGCGCGGGACGCCACCGTCCGCCTGGGCGGCATACCGGCTGTCCTGGACGGGGCCGACCTGGCCACCGCCAAGTTCGACCTCGCCTTCAGCTGCGCCGAGACGCACCGCCCCGACGGCGAACCCGACGGGGTCGCGCTCGGCCTGCAGTACGCCACCGACCTGTACGACGAGGACACCGCGCGACTGCTGCTCGCCTTGTTCCGGCGGGCGCTCCGCGTCCTCGCCGAACAGCCGGCCGGTACACCCCTCAGCCGGGCCGTACTGCTCACCGAGGAGGAGCGCCGGGCGCTCGACCGCCGGTACCGGGCGCTCTCCCGCGCGGGGCGGCCCGGCACCGGCCGGCGGCGCGAGTCGCAGGACGACGCGCCGGTCGCCGGCCGGCCGCCGGCGGACCCCCGCGAGGAGATACTGCGGGGCCTGTTCGCGGAGGTCCTCCGGCGGGACGACGCCGGGCCGGACGACAACTTCTTCAAGCTGGGCGGGCACTCGCTGCTCGCCGGCAAACTCGCCAACCGCGTCCGCGGCGCGCTCGGCCTGCACGCCGAGATCCGCGACGTCTTCCTCGCCCCCACCCCCCGGCGGCTGTTGCGCCTGCTGGGCGAGCGCTCCGCGGGTCCGGGGCGCCCGCCGCTGCGGGCCGTCCCGCCGGAGCGCCGGCCGGCCCGGATCCCGCTGTCCGCCGCCCAGCGGCGGCTGTGGTTCGTCGGCCGGCTCGAGGGCCCCTCCGCCACCTACAACATTCCGGTGGTGACCCGGCTGCGCCGCCCCGTCGCCCCGGCCGCGTTCGCCGACGCGCTGACCGACGTCGCCGCCCGCCACGAGGTGCTGCGCACCGTGTACCGGTCCGAGGACGGCGAGCCCTGGCAGGAGGTCCTGGACCACGCCGAGCCCGAGCTCACCCTGGTGCGCACCGGGGGTCCCGGGCAGCTGGAGGCGGCCGTCGACGCGGCGGCCGGGCACGTCTTCGACCTGGCCCGAGAGATCCCGCTGAAGGCCTGGCTGATCGAGGAGGCCGACGGCGGTCAGGTGATGGTGCTGCTCCTGCACCACATCGCGGGCGACGGCTGGTCCACCGACTGCCTCCTCGCCGACCTCGACACCGCCTACCGGGCCCGCGCCCAGGGCCGCGCCCCCGACTGGCAGCCGCTGCCCGTCCAGTACGCCGACTACACCCTGTGGCAGCGCACCCTGCTGGACGGAGAGGACGGCGAGGACGACGGGAACGGCGGGAGCGTCGGGAGCGGCGGGAGCGGGATCGCCGGGGAGCAGCTCGCCCACTGGCGGGACGCCCTGCGCGGAGCGCCGCCGCTGCTGGCCCTGCCCACGGACCGGCCGCGCCCCGCGGAGAGCGACGGCGCCGGCGCCCTTGCCCGGTTCACCGTGGGCGCCGCCACCCACCGCGCGCTGCTGCGTGGTGCCCGGGACTGCGGCGCCACCCTGTTCATGGTGGTGCAGGCCGCCCTCGCCGCCGTCCTGTCCCGGCACGGCGCGGGCTGCGACGTCGCGATCGGCACCACCGTCGCCGGGCGCGGCGACGACGCCCTGCACCCGCTCGTCGGATTCTTCGTCAACACGCTGGTGCTGCGCACCGACACCTCCGGCGACCCGGCCTACGCCGAGCTGGTGCGGCGGGTCCGGGAGGCGGGGCTCGCCGCGTACAGCCACCAGGACCTGCCCTTCGACCGGCTGGTGGAACACCTCAGCCCGCACCGGTCCGCCGCCCACGCCCCGCTGGTGCAGGTGATGCTCCAGGTGCACGCGGCGCCCTCCGGGCCGTCCGCCGCGTCCGCCCCGTCCGCCCTGGACGGCGATCCGGTCGCCTTCCGCGCCGGCGGCGCCAAGTGCGACCTCACCTTCGCGCTCACCGAGCGGACCGGCCCGGACGGTGCGCCCGCCGGCCTCCAGGGCGTCCTGGAGTACGCGACCGCCCTCTACGACGAGGAGACCGCGTGCCTGCTGGCCCGGCGGCTCGCCGAGACCCTCGACGCGCTGGCCGCCGACCCCGCCGCGCCGATCTCCGAGCTCGTGTACGGCCCGCCGGCCCCGGCCGGCCGGGAGACGGTCCTGGACGAGCGGGGGCGGCCGGCCGCGGTGCGGGTGCCCGGCGAGGTCCACGAACCGGCTCCCGGCGGCGGGCTGCGTCCCACCGGTCGGCGCGCGTTCGCCGCGGCCGACGGCACGCTGCGCCCGGTGCCCGTCCTCACGGTGGGCGGCTACCCGGTGGAGCCGGGCCGGATCGAGGAGGTCCTGCTCCGCCATCCCGCCGTGACGGGCGCGGCCGTCGCCGTCCGCGACGACCGGCTGTACGCGTACGTCACCTGTCTGCCCGGAGGCGTGAGCGGGCAGGAGCTGCGCGGCTGGGCCGCCGACCGGCTGCCCGAGTACCTGGCCCCCACCCGGGTGGTCGAGGTGACGCGGCTGCCCGCTCCGGGCGAGCACGGCCACGTCCCGCCGGAGAAGGACGTGCCCCGGCCGGCGGCCCCGGACGGCCGGGAGGAACGCCTGCTGAACGTCTTCCGTGAGGTCCTCGGCGGCCGGGAGGTCGGCAGGGAGGACAACTTCTTCAAGTCCGGCG
This sequence comes from Streptomyces sp. NPDC056600, assembly GCF_042792855.1. Lineage (NCBI taxonomy): Bacteria > Bacillati > Actinomycetota > Actinomycetes > Kitasatosporales > Streptomycetaceae > Streptomyces > Streptomyces sp. NPDC056600. Next base: position 38,757 of record NZ_JBHTVQ010000029.1, on the reverse strand, counting down.
GGCACTCCCTGCTGGCGGTGCGGCTGCTCAACCGGATCCGCGCCGAGTTCGGCCAGGACCTCAGCCTGCAGGACGTGTTCCGCAACCCGACCGCGGCCGCCCTGGCCCGCCGCATGACGGGCGGCGGGAGTCCGGCGGCGACCGCTCTGCGGCGCCGCACCCGGGCGGGCGCGCGCGCCGCCGCCTTCTGACGCACGGTCCGACGCGCCGGCGGCACCCGCTGCCGGCGCGGGTGCGTCGCGGGGCGGCAGCGGCAGCTGCGGTCAGCCCGTTCCTGCCGCCCGCATCTGCCGCGCGCACTGCCCCGGGGGCGGCCCGGCCGCCCCTAGCGTGAAGGGCACGGAGGCGAGAGGAACCGTTCGCCCCGGTCTCTCGGCCGTGCCCTTCACCGGAGGAACTCAGCATGCCCCCCATAGGAACGGAAGACCTGCTGGACGGCGGACCGTCCCCGTCGCCGGCCCCGCCGGTCCTCGAGCTCGTCGCCCGCCAGGCGCGCGTGCGGCCCGGCGCCCGCGCCCTCGTCCAGGGCGGCGTCCACCTCACCTACGCCGAGCTCGCCGCCGCGGTGGACGGGCGGGCCGCCGAGCTGGCCGCGGCCGGCGCCGGGCCCGGCCGCCTGGTCGCCCTGCACCGACCGCGCTCCGTCGAGGCGATCGTCGGCATCCTGGCCGTCCTGACCACCGGGGCCGCCTACCTGCCGCTGGACGTCCAGGCGCCCGAGGCGCGCAACGAGGCGATCCTGCGGGACTGCTGCGGTCAGGGCGCGCCCTCGCCCGCCGACGTCGCCCGGCACAGCGAACTCGTCCTGCCCGGCCCCGGTGTCGACGCGGACGCCGCCTACGTCATCTACACCTCCGGGTCCACCGGCACCCCCAACGGCGTCGTCGTCGCCCACGACTCCCTCGCCCACTTCACGGCCGGCGTGATCCCCGCCTACGGCATCGGCCCCGACGACAGGCTCCTCCAGTTCAGCCCGCTGCACTTCGACGCCAGCGTGCAGGAGATCTTCAGCGCCCTCGGCGCGGGCGCCACCCTGGTGCTGCGCACCGACGACATGCTGGACGTGGGCGAGTTCCTGACCGGGTGTGCCCGCCACGGCGTCACCCTGGTGGACCTGCCCGCCGCCTACTGGCACGAGCTGGTCCACGTGCTGTCCACCGGGTCCGCGCGGCTGCCCGGCTGCCTGCGCCTGGTGGGGACCTTCGGCGAGGCCGCCCTGCCGGAGCGGGTCGCCCAGTGGCGCGACCTGACCGGCGGCCGGGTCCGCCTCCTCAACAGTTACGGGCCCACCGAGGCGACGGTCGCCGCCACGGTCGCCGACCTGACCGACCACGACGGCGGGCCCGTCCCCATCGGCCGCCCCCTGCCCGGGGTCCGCGCCGCCGTCGTCGACGGCGAACTGTGGCTGCTCGGCGGCGGCCTGACCCGCGGCTACCTCGGCCGCCCCGAGCTGAACGCCCGCCGTTTCACCACGCTGGACGGGGAACGCGCCTACCGCACGGGGGACCTGGTCGCCGTCGGGGACGACGGGCAGATCCTCTTCCACGGCCGCGTCGACGACGAGGTGAAGATCGGCGGGCAGCGCATCGACCCGGCCGCCGTCGACTCCGTCCTCGCCGGCCACCCCGCGGTCCGGGAGGCGGCGGTCGTCGCCCAGCAGGAGGCCGCCGGCGTCAAGCGGCTCGTCGCCTTCGTGGTGACCGACGGCGGCGCGGGAGCGGCGGAGCTGCGCGACTGGGTGCGCGCGCGCATGCCGGCCGCCGCCGTCCCGGCCGCCGTCGCCGTCGTCGTCGCCCTGCCCCGCACCAGCTCCGGCAAGATCGACCGCAAGGCGTTGCGCACCGCCGACCCGCGGCTGCCGGTCGTCCACGAGAGGCCGCTGTCCCCCGAGGACCGGGTGCCGCTGTCCCACGCCCAGCGGCGGCTGTGGCTGGTCGACCAGCTCGACGGCCCGTCCGCCGCGTACAACATGCCGATCGTCCTCGAACTGGACGCGCGTCCCGACCCGGCCGTGCTGGCCGCCGCCGTCACCGACCTCGCCGAACGGCACGAGGTGCTGCGCACCGTGTTCCTCACCCCGGACGAGGAGCCGTACCAGCACGTCCTGGCCCCCTCGGTGGTCCGGCTGCGCACCGTGGAGTGCCCGGCCGGCGAGGTCCCGGGCCGGGTGGCCCGGTTCACCGCCGAGAGCTTCGACCTCTCCCGCGACCTGCCCCTGCGGGTCGCCCTGTTCCTGCCGCGGGACGGCCGCGGCGCGACCCTCGCCGTGCTCCTGCACCACGTCGCGGGCGACGGCTGGTCCCTCGCCCCGCTGATGACCGACCTGGCCCGCGCCTACGCCGACCGGGCCCGGGGCCTCGCCCCCGGCTGGGAGCCGCTGCCCGTCCAGTACGCCGACTACACGCTGTGGCAGAACGACGTCCTCGGCGACCCCCGGGACGCGGACTCCGCCGTCTCCAGGGGCCTGGCCCACTGGCGGGCCGCCCTGGACGGGGTGCCCGCGGTGGCCGACCTGCCCCTCGACCGTCCCCGCCCCGCCGTCCCCGGCCGCCGGGGCGCCCTGGTCACCGCCGACGTCGACGCCGCGACGCACGTCCGCCTCGCCCGGCTGGCCGCCGACCACGACGCCAGCGTCCTGATGGTGCTGCAGGCCGCCCTCGCCCTCGTGCTGCGCGCGGCGGGCGCCGGCGAGCGGGTCGCCCTGGGCACCCCGGTCGCCGGACGCGACGACGAGGCCCTCGACTCCCTCGTCGGCTTCTTCGTCAACACCCTGGTGCTGCCCACCGACACCTCCGGCGCACCGGCCTTCGCCGAACTCCTCGAGCGGGTCCGCGAGGCCGACCTCGCCGCCTTCGCCCACCAGCGGGTGCCGTTCGACCTGCTCGTCGAGCACCTCAACCCGCCCCGCACGCCGGGCGTCCACCCCCTGTTCCAGGTGATGCTCACCCTCACGCCCGCCGCATCCGCCGACACCTCCTTCGCCCTCGGTCCGGTGCCGGGCCGCTTCGCCGGGGACGGCCCGGCCACCACCCCCTTCGACCTGACCGCCGCCTGCGTGGAACACCGCGACCCGGACGGCTCCCCCGCCGGCCTGCGCATCGGCCTGGAGTACGCGCACGACGTCCTCGACGAGGACACCGTGCGTCTCCTGCTCACCGCCTTCGAGCGCGCCCTGCGCGCCGCCGCCGACGACCCCGCGGCCCGCGTGGAGGACGGCGAGCTGATCGCCCCCGCCGACCGCCGGTGTCTGGACGAACGCCGCGAGCGCACCGCCGCGGCGGCAGCGGCGGCAGCGGCGGCGGTCACCGCCGAGGCGGGTCAGGACCCGGACGGCGGGCAGCAGCCGCCCGCCGAACACGTGGCGGTCCTGCGGGAGTTGTTCGCCGAGATCCTCGGCCTGGAGGACGTGGGCCCGCACGAGGGCTTCTTCACCATCGGCGGACACTCCATGAGCGGCGTCCGCCTCGCCAACCGGATCCGGGCCCGCCTCGGCGCCGAGGTCCGCGTCAGCGACCTGCTGCTCGCCCCCTCCCCCGACGCGCTCGCCCGCCGCATCGCCGCCGTCGGCCCGCTGCCGGGCGCGGCGCCGGCCGGGGGGTCCCGTCCCCGGCCGGTTCCCCGCGCGCACCGCCCCGAACGCCTCCCGCTGTCCTCCGCCCAGCGGCGGCTGTGGTTCGTGGACGTCATGGAGGGTCCCGGCGCCGCCTACGACATCCCCCTCGTCCTGCGCCCCGTCACGCCGCTGGACGCCGGCGTCCTGGAGCGGGCCCTCGCCGACGTGACCGACCGGCACGAGGTGCTGCGCACCGTGTACAGGTCGGCGGACGGCGAACCCCACCAGGAGGTCCTGCCCGCCGCCCGGCCGGTCCTGGTCCGGCGGAAGGCGGCCCCCGGCCGGCTCGCCGCCACGGTCGCCGAGGCCGCGGGGCACGTCTTCGACCTGGCCCACGAGATCCCGCTGCGGGCATGGCTGGTCGAGGAGGACGACGGCGCGCAGCTCCTGGTCCTGGTGCTCCATCACATCGCCGCCGACGGCTGGTCCGTCGGGCCCCTCCTGGACGACCTCGCCGCCGCCTACCGCGCCCGCGCCGAGGGCCGCGCCCCCGGCTGGGAGCCGCTGCCCGTCCAGTACGCCGACTACGCCCTCTGGCAGCACGAACTCGCCTCCGACGAGGCGGCCGTCCGGGGTCACCTGGAGTTCTGGGAGCGGAACCTGGCGGGAGCCCCGCCGGTGCTGGAGCTGCCGGCCGCCCGGCCCCGCCCCGCCGAGCCCTCCCACCGGGGCGGGCACGTCCCGATCGTCCTCGACGCCGCCACCCACCAGGCCCTCGACGAGCTGGCCCGGAGCACCGGAGCCACCCTGTTCATGGTGCTGCAGGCCGCGCTCGCCGCCCTCCTCACCCGGCACGGCGCGGGCACCGACCTGCCGCTGGCCACCATGACCGCCGGACGCGACGACGAGAGGCTCGCCGGCCTCGTCGGGTTCTTCGTCAACACCCTGGTGCTGCGCACCGACACCTCCGGCGATCCCGCCTTCGCCGAGCTCCTGGAACGGGTCCGTCAGGCCGACCTGGCCGCCTACGCGCACCAGGACCTGCCTTTCGAACGCGTCGTGGAGCACCTGAACCCGGACCGCTCCGCCGCCCGTCACCCGCTGGCCCAGATCGTCGTCCAGCTCCACCAGGAGCACACCCCGGGCGACCCGGCCGCCTGCGGCGGGCAGGAGCTGTTCCGGGACGCCGAGGCGGGACTGCTGTCCACCGCGTCCGTCAAGTTCGACCTGACCTTCGCCCTGACCGAGCGACGCGACGCGCGGGGCCGTCCGCTCGGTATGGCGGGCGGTGTCGAGTACGCCGCCGACCTGTTCGACGAGGCGACCGCCGCCGTGCTCGCCGCCCACCTCGGACGGATCCTGCGCGCGGCGGCCGCCGACCCCGGCATCCGCGTCGCCGACGTCCCGCTGCTGACCGACGCCGACCGGTTCCGGCTGGCCGAGCACAACGACACCGCCACCACCGGGTCCTCGTCGGGCACGGTCCACGAACTGATCGCCCGCCGCGCCCTGAGCGCCCCGGACGCCCCCGCCCTGTTCGCCGGCGAGGAGACCGTCACCCGCCGGGAACTCGACGAGCGGGCCGCCGCCCTGGCCGCCCGCCTGCGCGCCGCCGGGGTGCGCCGCGGCGACACCGTCGGGGTGCTGCTGGAACGCGGCGTGCCCCTGGTGGTCACCGCTCTCGCCGTCCTGCGCTGCGGCGCCGCCTACCTCCCGCTGGACCCGCGGCTGCCGGCCGCCCGGCTCCGGCTGATGCTCGCGGACAGCGCGACCCGGCTCGTCGCCACCGACACCGCCCGCGCCGCCGCGGTGCCGGGCGCCGGGCCGGGCGCCGGGCCGGGCGGCCCCGACGCGGCCGGCGCCTGGCGGGTGCTGGCCGTGGACGCCCCCGCCGAGGCGGACCCGGCCTCCGGGGCCGCCCGGACCGCCGCGGGCCCGGAAGCCTCCGCCGGTGTCCCGGCGGACGCCGCGGGGGCGACCGGAGACGACCTGATGTACGTGATGTTCACGTCCGGCTCGACCGGCCGGCCCAAGGGCGTGGGGGTGACCCACCGCAACGTGCTCGAGCTGGCCGCCGACCGGGACGTCGCCGCCGGTGCGCCGCACCGGATGCTGGTCCACTCGGCGACCGGGTTCGACGCCTCGGTCTTCGAGATGTGGGTGCCGCTCCTCACCGGCGGCAGCCTGGTCCTGATGCCGGGCGACGGCACCGACCTGACGGAGACGGCCCGGGCCGTCCGCGAGCACGGCGCCACCGCCGCCTACTTCACCGCCGGCCTGTTCCACCTGATGGCCGAGGAGGGCCTGGACACCCTCCGGCTGCTGCGCGAGGTCTGGACCGGCGGCGACGTCGTCGCCCCGGCCGCGCTCCAGCGGGTCCTCTCCCACTGCCCGGACACCGTCCTGGTCCACTCCTACGGACCCACCGAGACCACCTTCGCCTCCCACAACCAGTGGTTCGGCACCGCGCAGCGCACGCTGCGCGGCACCGGGATCCACCTCGGCCACCCGATGGACAACACCCGCGGCCACGTCCTCGACGAGGCGCTGCGTCCCGTCCCGCCGGGGGTGCCGGGTGAGTTGTACATCGCCGGCGCGCACGTGGCCCGCGGCTACGTCGGCCGGCCCGGCCTGACCGCGGAACGGTTCGTCCCCGACCCGTTCGAGACCGACGGCAGCCGCATGTACCGCACCGGGGACCGGGTGCTGTGGACTCCCGCCGGCGAACTGCGCTTCCTGGGGCGCTCGGACGGCCAGGTCAAGCTGCGCGGCGTGCGCGTGGAACCCGGGGAGGTGGAGCAGGCGCTGGCGGGCCTCCCCGGGGTCGGGCAGGCGCTCGCCGTCGTCCGCGAGGACCTGCCCGGCGGGAAGACCCTCGTCGGTTACGTCGTCCCACGCGACGGACACACCGTCACCGGGGCCGAACTGCTCGCCCAGGTGCGCCGGACGCTTCCCGGCCACCTGGTGCCGTCCGCCGTCGTCGTCCTCGACTCCCTGCCGCTGACCGTCAACGGCAAACCGGACCGCGCGGCGCTGCCCGCCCCGCACCGGGCCGCCACGGCCGAGGGCCGGCTGCCCCGCAATGCCCGCGAGGAGGTGTTGTGCGGCCTGTTCGCCGAGGTCCTCGGCGTGGCTCGGGTCGGCATCGACGACAACTTCTTCGCCCTGGGCGGTCATTCGCTGCTCGGCGTGCGCCTGGTCAGCCGCGTGCGCAGCGTCCTGGGCGTCGAGCGCACCGTCCGCGACCTGTTCCGGCAGCCCACCCCGGCCGGACTGCTCGGCGCGGACGACGACGGCACGGCCGGCGCGCTGGGCGTGCTGCTGCCCCTGAGCACCCGTGGCGCCCGCCGCCCGCTGTTCTGCGTCCACCCCGGCACCGGCGTCGGCTGGTCCTACGCGGGCCTCGCCCGTCACCTGGGCGACGACCAGCCGCTGTACGCGCTGCAGGCCCGGGCGCTGAGCGAGCCGGGACACCGGCCGGGCAGCGTGGAGGAGATGGCCGACGACTACCTGGAGCGGATCCGGCAGGTGCAGCCCTGGGGCCCCTACCGGCTGCTCGGCTGGTCCTTCGGCGGGATCGTCGCCCACGCGATGGCGGTGCGGCTGCGCGCGGCGGGCGAACGCGTCGAACTCCTCGCGCTGATGGACGCCCACCTGACGGGCCCCGGCAGCGTGTCCGTGCTGCCGGACGAGGAGCCCGGCGCGGGCGAGGCGGTGCCGGGCGGCGCAGACCCGGCCGCGGCGAGGGAACGGATCGCCCGTGAGGACCCGGTGCTGGCCGGCTTCTCCGCCGCGGAACTGGATTCCGTGCTGCACGCCTCGCGGACCCACGCCGGCCTCATGGCGCGGTACGTCCCGGGCGTCGCCGACGCGGACCTGACGTTCTTCACGGCCCGCAGGCCCGGTGAACCGGAGGGCGCCCTGGCCGCCACGTGGATCTCCTGCACCGAGGGCGTCGTGGACAACCACACCGTGGAATCCGAACACCTCCGCATGACCGAACCGGAACCCCTCTCGCACATCGGAAGAATCATTTCGGAAAAGCTCTCCACCGTGGAGAAGGAAGAATCGAGGAGCCAGTCATGAGTGATTCCGTCAACCCGTTCGACAATTCCGAGGGAACCTTCCACGTCGTCGTGAACGACGAGGGGCAGCACTCCCTGTGGCCCGCCTTCGCGGACGTGCCGGCCGGGTGGACCAGCGCCTGGGGACCGGGGAGCCGGGACGAGGCCCTGGAGTACGTCACCGCCAACTGGACCGACATCCGCCCGCGCAGTCTCGTCGCCCAGTACACCTGAGACCGCCGGTCCACCCGGTACCGCCGGCCCACCTGAAACCGGAAGAAGCGCCGTGCCCCGCAGCTCCCGCGGGACACGGCGCTTGAACCGTTTAACCCACCACCCCCACCCCCAATTAACACGCCGGAAATCGGGTGGGAAAAGCGGGAGAAAAACAGCC
>NZ_JBHTVQ010000029.1:0-30736 GCF_042792855.1 Streptomyces sp. NPDC056600 | reverse complement strand
CCCCACCAACCCCTCACCCCGCGGGCCCCCCCGGTCCGCCCCCCCACCTTCACCCCCCCCCCCGCCCCGCCCCCCCCCCCCCCCCCGGCCCCCCCCGCTTCTCCCTTTTCCCACTCCACCGCCTCCCGCTTTTCCCTCGCGGGAATGCGGGAGGGAAAAGCGGGAGAGAAACTGCCGGTCACTGCTGCCGCCCCCGCTTCCCCTTCCGGAATCCCGGGAAATCTACTCTCGAAGGCATGAAGATACTCCTGAGCGGAACCGCTTCGGATTCCCACACCTGGAATCTCGTGCATCTCCAGCTCTTCCTCGGCGAGCTGGGCCACGAGGTCGTCGGACTCGGCCCCTGCGTGGAGGCCGAGGAACTGGCCGACGCCTGCCGGCGACACGCTCCCGACGCGGTGGTGCTCAGCAGCGTCAACGGGCACGGCTACCGCGACGGTCTCGCCGCCGTCCGCCGGCTGCGCGCCGAGCCCGCCCTCGCCGCCGTGCCGGTGGTGATCGGCGGCAAGCTGGGCGTCGCCGGCCGCCCGCAGGAGGCGGAGACGGCACGCCTGCTGCGGGCCGGCTGCGACGCCGTCCTCGGCGACGACCTGGACGCCCTGCGCGGATTCCTCGCCGCCCGCGTCCACGGCGGGGTGCCGGCATGACCGCCCGCCACGTGCCCTTCGGCGCCTTCGTCGCCGCCTCCGCGGACGCCGGCCGGCTCGTCGTCCAGCCCCGCATGGGGTTCGGGGACCCCCGCCTGATGCGGGACGGCCTCGAGAGGACCCGGGCCGCCACCGCCACCACCGCGGGCACCCTCACCGTCGACAGCTACACCCGCGTCGGCGACCTGGCGGCCGCTCGCGCGGCGGTCGCCGACGGAGCCCGCCTCAACGGCTACCCGATCGCCACCCACCCGGCCGCCGTCACCCGCGCCCTCCTCGAAGGAGTGGCCGACGACGGCTTCCCCGTCCAGGTCCGGCACGGCTCCGCCCGGCCCGAGGCCATCGTCCGCGCGCTCACCGCGGCCGGTCTGGACGCCACCGAGGGCGGTCCCGTCTCCTACTGCCTGCCCTACGGACGCACCCCCCTGCGCCGGTCCGTCGCCGCCTGGGCCCGCGCCTGCGAGCTGCTGGCCGGCGCCGCCCGCCCGGGCGCCGTCCCGCACGTGGAGAGCTTCGGCGGCTGCCTGCTCGGCCAGCTGTGCCCACCCGGCCTCCTCGTCGCCCTGAGCGTCCTGGAGTGCCTGTTCTTCGTCCAGCACGGGATCCGCAGCGTCTCCCTCAGCTACGCCCAGCAGACCCACCCTGGCCAGGACGAGGAGGCGGTCCGCGCGCTGCGCCGGCTCGCCGCCGAGTTCCTGCCCGCGGGCGTGGACCACCACGTCGTGCTCTACACCTACATGGGCGTCTATCCGCGCACCCCGCACGGCGCGACCCGTCTCCTGGAGGCGTCCGCCCGCCTCGCGGTGCGCTCCGGGGCCGGCCGGCTGATCGTCAAGACCACCGCCGAGGCCCACCGCATCCCCACGGTGGAGGAGAACGTCCGCGCCCTGGAGACCGCCGCCGCGGCCGCCGCGCTCGCCGGGCCCTCCTCCGCCCACGACGGACCCGCCGGCCCCGACGCCGAGCACGGTGAGGTCCTCGCGGAGGCCCGGACCCTGATCGAGACCGTCCTGGAACTCGATCCCGACCTCTCCCGTGCCCTGCCCGCCGCCTTCGAACGCGGCCTGCTGGACGTTCCGTTCTGCCTGCACCCCGACAACCCCGGCCGCTCCCGCGGCCTGGTCGACCCCACCGGCCGGCTCCGCTGGGCCGCCACCGGTGGCATGCCGATAGGCGCCGACGCCACGACCGCCGCGCCCCTCACCGCCGACGGTCTCCTCGCCGCCCTCCACCACGTCGCCCGCCGCTACGACTCCCCGCCCCCGCACCCCGAGGGCGGCCACGGCCGCCCCCCTGCCGACCGCCCCCCTGCCGACCGCCTCACCGTCCGGCCGCCGGCCCCGACCACCGTCACGTAGCCCTCGGCCCGTTCCTCCCCTCGTTGTCGCCCTGCCCCTGACCCTGTCCCGCCCCGCCCTCGCTTTCGCTCTCGTCCCGTCTCGTGAAGGAGTCCTGTCATGGACCGCACCGTCCGCGCCGACGCACCGGGCACACCGCCGCCGCTCGGCGAACACCTCCGCTCACCCCGGCTGCGCGCCGCCATGCTGGTCCAGCAGGAAGCCCTGCAGGCGGCCCGGGACTTCCTGCGCGGCGAGGACTTCACCGAACTCCTGCCCCCGCTCGTAGGACCGGTCACCGACCCCGGAGGCCGCGGCGCCAAGGCCCTGGACGTCGACTACTACGGCCACCCCTACAAGCTGATGACCAGCGCCATCCTTTACAAGCAGGCGTCGCTGCGCGGCTTCCCCAAGCTCTTCTACATCGCCCCCAACGTCCGCGTGGAGCCCGAGGAGACCGCCACCACCGGCCGCCACCTCGTCGAGTTCCACCAGATCGACGTGGAGATCGCCGACGCGACCCGCGAGGAGGCCCAGGAGATCGCCGCCGGTCTGCTCACCCACGTCGCCGAGCGCGTATGGACCGCCGTCCCCGGCCTGCTGAACGAACTCGGGCGCAGGGAGGAGGACTTCGCGGACATCCGCGGCGGCAAGTACGACGTCTGCACCCACGAGGAGGCCGTGCGCCGCCTCCTCGCCGCAGGTCACCCGCAGAACCCCGACGGCGAGATCGACTGGACCGGTGAACGCCTGCTGTCGCTGGAGAGCGACCGCGCCTTCTTCGTCAACGACTACCCCAAGGGGTCCCGCGGCTTCTACGACCGCGAGGACCCGGACAACCCGGGCGTCCTGCGCAACTTCGACCTGATCGCCCCCCACGGCTACGGCGAACTCGTCTCCGGCAGCGAGCGCGAGTCCGACTACGCCACCATCGTCACCCGCATGCGGGAGAGCGGCGAGAACCCCGCCAAGTACGCCTGGTACCTCAGGGAGGCCCGCGACGGCATCCCGGCCAGTGCCGGCTTCGGGATGGGGCTGCAGCGCCTGGTCCGCTTCCTCACCGGCCTCGACGCCCTCTGGCAGGTCAGCGCCTACCCCAAGCTCCCCGGGGCGGTGACCCCGTGAACGCCCTCGCCGCACCCGGCTTCCCCGAGGAACAGGTCCGTGCCCGCGCACGCCACGGCACCGCCGCGGTCTTCCCCGACCCCGCCACGTACGGCGCCCGGCTCTTCGGCCCCTCGCCGGCCGTCGCCCCGCCGCAGGACGATCTCGACCGGGCACGCATCGTCCCGCCCGTGTTCATGCCCCAGCGGCTCGAGAAGCTGATCGACCTCGCCCGCGAACCCGAGTTCGGCGACGTCGACCTCACCACCCGCGCCGGCGGCCTCACCGCCCGGCTCCCCCTGTACCTGTCCGCCTTCGGTTCCACCCGGGCCGGAAGCGGCGACCTCGCCCTCCACGCGAGCCGGCAGGCCGCGCGGCTCGGCATCCCCATGGTCATCGGGGAGAACATGATCCCCGTGCACGGCTACCGCCGCGCCGACGACACCACCCGCTCCGCGCTCCTCGCCCGCGTCGAGGCCTACCTGGAGGCCTCCCCCGAGGACACCGGCGGCGTGATCGTCCAGCAGTCCACCGAGGACGCCGACTCCGAGGTCTGGAACCTCCTCTACAGCGACCCCGCCACCCGGCACCTCCTGGAGACCGGCCGCCTCGCCTTCGAACTGAAGACCGGTCAGGGCGCCAAACCCGGCCTCGGCGGCATGACCGTCGTCGGACGCGAGGAGGCCGCACGGCTCGCCCGCCGCTTCACCGTCCGGGAGGTCTTCGGCCCCGACGCCGACCACCGGCTGCGCTGCGCCACCCCTGGCACCTTCACCGACGAGATCCTCCGCCAGCAGCTCCGCTTCATGCGCAACAACTTCCCCAGGGCCCGCACCTGGGTGAAGTTCCACCCTGGCCGCGACATCGCGCACGCCGCACGCACCGCCTGGGCAGCCGGCGCCGACGCCGTCACCATCGACGGCGCCGAGGGCGGCACCGGATGGGCCCCCGGCGTCTTCCTCGACCAGGTGGGACTGCCCCTCGCCGAATGCCTGCGCCGCGTCGGCCGCCCCGACGGGTGCCTCCTGGCCGGCGGCGGCATGTGGGAGGGCGGCCGCGTCCTGCGCGCCCTCGCCCTCGGCGTCACCGCCGTCGGACTCGGCCGCGCCGCCCTGATCGCGGTCGACGAGGACCCCGAGCACGGCCTCGAGCGCCTCGTCGACAGCATCGCCCTCGAACTGCGGCTGCTGGTCAGCGCCCTCGGCAAATACACCGTCACCGGTCTGGACGCCGACGACCTGTGGTGGCCCGGCGACCCCGCGGCGACCGCGGCCCCGGCACAGCCGGCCGGCGCCCGGACCGGCGTCACGACCGGCGGGCCGGGGGGCACGCCGTGATCCGCCGTCGCCGCCGCGGAACCGTCCACGTCCGCTTCTCCGTCCACGAGACCCCCGGTGTCACCGTCACCTCGTCCCCGCGCACGGCCACCGGCGAGGACGCCCTCGCCGTCGCGGCCCGTGGCACCGCCCAACGGGCCCTCGTCCAGGCCGGCCGTGGCCACATCGGGGGCCGCCTCGAACTGCGCGCCCCGGCGCCGGCCGCACCCGGCCCACGCCGGCGACGAGCCGTTCGCCGGGCCGCCGACCGCGCCGTCTCCCTCGCCGTCCGCACCGCCCTGCGCGGCGGCACCGCCGACGTCCGCGTCCGCGTCCGCCCACCCGCCTGACCCGGCCATCCCGGCTCGCTCCCGTGCCGCCACGGCTCCGTCCCGCCGCCGCTCACGCCTCGTCCCCTTCGCCCGCGGCGCCGAGTCCGGCGCCGCGGGCCGGGACGGCTCCCCCGGGCCCGCCTGCCCGCTCGTCCCTCCGCCTCGCCCTCGCACCCTCTCCAGTCCTCCGACCCGACAGCCCACAGGAAGCCGGACCCATGACGACCACCTCCGACACCCCGCCCCGAGTCGACTGGCCCCGCATCAGCAGCCTGGTGGCAGGCCAGGCCGCCGTGCAGGGCGGAAGCTACGCCCTGCTCATCGCCATGAGCTGGACCGCCGTCCAGCTCGGCGGATCCGGAGCCGTCACCCTGGTGACCCTGGCCGCCACCCTGCCCCGCGTCCTCACCCTCCTCTTCGGAGGCGCCCTCACCGACGTCCTGGGTCCCCGCGCCCTCCTGCTGCCGGCCACCGGCGCCCGCGTCGCCGTCCTCGCCGTCGGCGCCCTGGTCACCATGACCACCGACACCCTGTGGCCCCTGGTCGCCATCGCCCTCGTCGAAGGCACGCTCCTGGGTCTGACCGGCTCCGCCTCCGGCGTCCTGCTGCCCCGCCTCGCCCCCGAGGAGCAGCTCGGCCGCGCCAACTCGCTCTTCTCCATGGTGCTGCGCCTCGCCCCGATCGCCGGGACCCCCCTCGGCGCCTGGCTGGTCACCGTGGGCGAGCTGCCCGCGGCGATGACGGTCGCCGCCGTGTGCTGTGCGATCTGGCTGCTGTGCGCCGCCCACGTCACGCACGGCATGGCCAAGCCGGAACCCGTCCCCGGCGGCCCCTCCCTGCTGCGCCGTTCCGGCGACGGCTTCCGCCTCCTGGCCTCCCACCCGCGGCTGCGCTGGATGTTCGTCGCCTGCTTCTGCATCGACGTCGCCTTCCTGTGGCCCGCGGAGGTCGGTCTCCCCATGCGGGCCCACTCGGAGGGATGGGGCGTCGGAGCCGTGGCCCTGGTCCTGTCCGCCTTCAGCGCCGGCGCCCTGGCCTCCGCGGCCGTCGGCGCGGCCCTGGCCCATCGCATCCCCGCGCTCGCGAAGCTCGTGGTGACCGGCTTCGGTCTCGCCGGCGGCATGGCCGCCATGGCTCTCGTCCCGTCGCCCGCCGTCCTGGCCGGTACCGCCTGCGCGGTCGGCCTCTGCTCCGGCCTCAACGGCCCCGCCCTGGTGACCGCCTACCAGCAGGCCGTTCCGCGGGGTCGGATGGGCGTCGCGATGTCCACCTTCACCCTCTCCGGCATCGGCGCCGCGCCCTTGTCCCTGGCCCTGTTCTCCTCCGTCTCCACCCAGCTCGGACCGACCCGGACGTGGCTGGTGTGCGCCGGCCTCGTCGCCTTCTCCCCGATCGCCGTCGCCCGCGCCTTCCGCAGCCCCGTGACGCCCGCCGAGGCCCCCGCCGCGGCGCCCGTCGAAGCACCCGCCGCGGTGCCCGTCGAGGCCCCCGCCGAAGCGCCCTTGACGGCGCCCCCCTCCGACCGCACCCGGACAGCACCGGAGCCCACCGCCACTTCCGTGTGAGGCAGACATGTCCCTCCTTGACCACCGTGTGACGCCCGCCCCGCCCGGGGTCGCCGCGTTGCTCCCCGAGCCCCTGCCGCCCCTCCCCGCCCCCCTGCCCAGGCCCGTCCGCCCGCCCGTCGGCCGCCCCCAGCTGTGGCTGGTGACCACCGCCGTCCACGAGGCGGCTGCCGCACGCCACGCGCCGCTCGTCCTCGAGCCGGCCGAGCTCGCCAGGGCCGCGGAGCTGCGCCGGCCCGCCGACCGCGCCACCTACCTGTGCGCGCACGTCGGGCTGCGCCGCCTGCTCGGCTCCCACCTCGGCGTCGCGCCGAGCAAGGTGCCGCTGGCCCGCGCCCCCTGCCCCTGCTGCGGGGCACCCCACGGACGTCCCGTGCTCCCGGACGGACGGCTGCACTTCTCGCTGTCCCACTGCGAAGGGCTGAGCCTCATCGCCCTCGCCCCCACCCCGGTCGGCGTGGACATCGAGCCGGTACCGCACCCCGACACCGTGTCGGAGGCCGCGGACGTCCTGCACCCGGCCGAGTCGGCGGAGCTGGCCTCTCTGGCGCCGGAACTCCGCCCCGACGCGTTCACCCGCGTGTGGACCAGGAAGGAGGCATACCTCAAAGGTCTCGGCGTCGGCCTGGGCGACGATCCCGCCGGCACCCGCGTCGGCGCGGGCCGGCAGCCCGCCGCCCCTGTCGGCTGGCTGCTGGCCGACGTCGCGGTCCCCGCCGGGCACTGCGCCGCCGTCGCCGTCCGGCTGTGACCCACCGGCAGCCCGGCGGCTCCCGTCCCGCCGCCGGACTGCCCCGTCGACTGCCGCCCGCCCCGGGGCGCCTCCGCCAGCCTGGTGACACCGCCGGCCGCCCTCCGGGGGCCGACGGCTCCGCCCACCGGCAACCCACCACACCACACCACACCCAGCACTCAAGGAGCGCAGATGAGCAAGAGGACCACCCGCGCCGCGGTCGTCGGCACCGCGGCCCTGTTCGCCGCCGCCCTCGCCTCGGGACAGACCGCGTCCGCAGCCGAGGCGCAGCCCGGACGGATCACCTCGGTCCAGCAGCTGCAGGAGAGCATCCTGCGAGCCGCCGCCCACGAGCAGGAGACGGCCGCCGGGGCCGCGCTGGGCACCGACCCCATCGGCAAGGCCGCCGACGTGACCAGCTCCGTCTGACCGGGAGGTGATCGCCGTGGCAGAGCGGAAGTCATCACGGACCTGGTGCCCCAGCGGGGACCCCCACGCCCCGGAGGCCGTCGCCCTGGGCGTCAGGTCGGGGCAGGACGGCGGCGTCGTCTACCTGGCCGACCCGGTGCCGGCGTCCCAGGTCCTCGGCATGGTGCCCGAGGGCGTCGAGCCGCGCCGCGTCCTGCGGTTCGCCTCGCACTGCGCCTCGAACTGCGTGAACCGCCGTGGGGACGACTGCACCCTGGTCGAACGGGTCCTGGCCGCCCCGGCAGCGACCGCGACCGCTGTGCCACGGTGTCACCTGCGGGCGCAGTGCCAGTGGTGGAGCCAGACGGGTGTGGAGGCGTGCCGCCGCTGCCCGGCGGTCTCCACCCTCCACCTCGCCGGCGACCGCCTCGGTGAACTCGTCGCCGACCCGTCGACCACCCGGGAACAACTGGACGAGTGGATCGCGGCGAACCGGGCCGGGGCCACCGCAGCCGGGGCCACCGCAGCGGGGGCCGGGGGCTGACCCTCCTCCGGGGGCACCGTCGTGCTGACGGTGCCCCCCGGGGGCGGTGGGACGCCCTCGCCCCCGGGCGACGAGGCGGTGGAAGTGCTCCGCGCCGGCCTCGATCCCGGCCTCCAGGTTGCGCAGCACGGCGGCCCGGTCGGTGTCGCCGAAGAGCCCGGCCACCACCTCGGCCGCCGCCCGCCCTTCCGGGGGCATCCCGCGCCTCCTGGCCTCGGTGACGGCCTCCACGACGCGCCTCGCGCCCACCAGATGGACGCGCCGAGAGGCCGGCGCTGCCCCTCCACGGGCGTTTTCAGCTCCACCCACAAGCGCAGCCGGCCGCGGAACCCGGGGTCGCGTGTACGCATGCGGTCGCAAAGACGCGGGTCCTCCAGGTGGCCGAACACTTCCTTGTTGGACGCGTCGATGATCTGCTTGCGTTCGGGGCCGGGGAGCCGCGCCAAGGGGAGGAGCAACACCTGAAAACCTGCCAAATCACCCGGGCGGCGAGATACCGTCGTCGAACGGGACCGGTTCCCGGCCGGTACCGGGCGCCGCGGCACGAGGGGGGGCCGCGGCGCCCGCCGTCCCCAAGTCCTGCTGGCGGGCAGGCGTCCCTGGAGTCGCTGCTCCCCGGTTTCCTCGCGGAACTGCGGGCATCGGGTGCGCTGCCAGGCGACCCCTGCACCAACGCGCGAGTCCCTCTGACACACACGGATAGTCCCATCGGGGCCCCGGCTCCGGGAGCCGTTCTCGAGGCGTCTCCAGCGAAGAGGCTGCAGGCGACGGGGACACCGGTGTCGTCCGGTTCGGTGCGGCGCTCCCAGCGGACGGCCAGGCACTTGACCTGATGGCGCAGGGCGAAGGGCTGTTCCACGACATGGCGGAGCTTGCCGACCCTTGCGGGAGATGATCGGCAGGATCCGGCGCTTGCGCGGATCGCGGCGGTTGGGGACGGAGTCGTCACCCTTGTCGCCGAGCAGGGCCTCGGGGCGGCGGGGGGTGACCCGGCCGGTCCGGTACCGGCTGCGGGCCGGGAGCCTTCTCGGGCCGACGCGGAAGGAGTGGCTCGCCCACAGGCCATCGTCCACGATCCACGGCCGGGCAGTCCACACCATCCCGAACGGCCGAATCGTCACACCGGTCACAGCCTGTCAGGACCGTTCAACAAGATCGTGTTACGAGCTCTTCAGGGACTGGTACTCAATCGCCGGGGTGCGGTGGAGTAAATCCCCATGTCATCCACGGTGATCCAAGTCTCTACCGTGGGTGTGATCGTAGTGGCGAGAGCGGATCAGGCCGCTTTGACGGCGCTGGGCTTCAGCGCAGACGAACTGGCCGACATGGGGCTGGACCGGGTTCCCAACGGGGATCCCGGGATCTTGGTCGACGCATACATCCGCCGATCGAAGAAGCGCGAGGACCTGGCCACCCTGCGGGCCCACCTGAAGGACATCGGTAGATGGTGCTGTGCGGAAGGACTGTCAATCCGGCACGTCTGGTTCGAACAACGGAGCGCCAGCAAGATTCACGTCCGGCGCGACGAATTTGAGAAAGCGAAGGAAGCGGTACTGGCCGGCCATTCCAAGACCTTGGCTGTCTGGAAGACCGACCGTCTCGACAGACGCGGCATGGGGGCTGTCGGGCAACTGCTCGATGAGCTGGACCGCCGACGGTCCCGTCTCGTCTCCATCGCGGAAGGACTGGACAGCTCCAAGGGCGGCCGCATCGTCTTCGCGATTCTTTCCGAACGCGCCCGGGACGAAGCGAAGGACATCGCCCTCCGCGTGAAGGTCGGTCTGGACGCACACCGTGTCCTCGGGCGCGCCCCGGGGGGCCGCCCACCCTTCGGGCTACAGATCCTGGACGACGGCAAGATCGGCCCCGATCCCGAGGAATTTCCGCTTGCTCGACGGATCGCGGAGCCGGGCGACATCGCCTGGCGCACCCGGAGCACACTCTGGGGCTCCACTGCCTGGGCGAGGAACAGCACGGCCTACACCCCTCTGCGCCTCCCCGGTCAGTACTACGATCCGGAGACCGGTTTTCACTACAGCGTCTTCCGCCACTACGACCCGGACACCGGGCGGTACGCGTCACCGGACCCTCTGGGAATCGATCCGGCGCCCAACCCTGTCACGTACGTCGACAATCCGTACAGTGCGAGCGACCCGCTCGGCCTCTCCCCGTACCCTCGCCGGCTCACCTACGACGAGGCGTCGACCAAGGCGAACCAGGCCCTCTCGGACAAACTCGACGAGATGCACGAAACGATGTCCCGTACCAAGATCAGGGAATACGCAATGGGGTCCGCGGGCGTCGACATCCGCACCGGAGAGGTCGCGGTGGGTCTCAAGAAGACCGGAGCCGGTGACTTCTGCGCGGAAGATCTGGTGCGGGAGGAACTCGTCCGGAAGGGGGCGCGACCGGAAGATATCATCTACAGCGTACCCCTGAGACCTCTGAAACGGGTGCCTGAGCCGGTATGTGTGCGGTGTGAAGGCCGTACCTCGCGGGAGCAGTTCGCTCCTGGAACGACATGGGAGAGTGATCCGTAATGAAGTTCTCGCGGACGTGGGATTGGGCCTCCCTGGAATCGCTGAGCGTTCCGGCGGCCGAGCTCCGGCGGTATCTCGAGGTCCTGCTCGGGCCGGACCGGGACGAGAGGTCCAAGGCCGGCCGCGTCCTGTATTGCGAGGTCGCCAACCAGGGGCACCTGTACAGCGCCGCCGCTCCCTGCGTCGACGCTCTGACGAGTGCGGTCAGGTCCGGGGCGCCTGTGACACCGGAGGCGGTGAGCCTCCTCGAATCCGTCCTGAACGCCAGGAACGCGCTTGCGCGAGCGGCGTCGGAGGACGGCAGCGTGGACGTCGCGGAGTACTGCAGGCACGAGATCCTCTCCGTGCTCCCCCACCTGCTGGAGCAGGCCGACGGCACGGACGCCGACCTCTTCCGCGAGGTCTGCTACTTGATCCCCCAACTCGCGGATGCCTCGGAGGCGGTGGTCGTCTTCCTCCGGGATGCCGTCGCGAAACTCGACCCGGAACTGCGCCGGGTGGCCGCCGACGCGCTGGAGGAGGCCGAAGAGGTGAGGGAGGAGGGCCACATGCTGCCCTGACGCCCGGGTCTGGAGGGCCGGACCGGCCGTGCGGCGCGGTGCGGCTCCAGCGCCTGGGTGCCGGCTTCCTCCGTCGACGACGGTATGCGCGTGAGACCCGATGGAGAGGCTGCGCCGGCTACGGCTCCTCGCGCGCCCCGAGACGGTCATGCGTTGGCATCGTGACCTGGTCGCCCTGCAGCACGCGGTACCGTGCCGGCCCAGGCGCCCGGGCTGCCCGCGGACCGTGTACGTGCCGGATATTGCATCCGCGCTGCTCACAGCCCGATCGGAGGTCAGCGGTCCCCAGCCTGCCAACCCGTCTCGTAGCGCAGGGAAGCACTGGTTGGAGCAGCTTCGGTCGGCTGAGAAGATGTCGCGTTGTGGTGTTACGACTGCTCTACCTCGCCGTGTCGACCCTCTTCAGCCTCATGTGCCTGTTGCCCACGAGGGATCGGGCGAAGAATCTGGAGATCCTTGCAATCCGCCACCAACTCGCCGCACTGCGGCGTCAGGCGGGCAAGCCCCGGCTGACCTGGCCTGAACGGGCGATACTCGCCGCGCTGCTGCACCGCCTGCCCCGGGCACGGCTTCACCGGCTCCACCTGGTCGCTCACCCAACACCCTGTTGCGCTGGCACCGCGAACTCCTGCGTCGCCGACACGCCAGGGCTTCCCGCCCCAAGCGGCCGGGACGGCCCCGCACCGTGCGCTCCATTCGCGTCCTGGTCCTACGCCTCGTGAGGGAAAACCCCGACTGGGGATACAGGCGCGTACACGGCGAACTCGCCGCCCTCGGTATCAAGGTCGCTGCCTCCACCGTATGGAGCATCCTCAAGGAACACGGCATCCCACCCGCACCAGGCCGCACACCACCTGGGCCGCCTTCCTCCGCTCCCAGGCCGAAGCCATCCTGGCCGCCGACTTCTTCGAGACCAAGGCCCTCTCCGGCACGACCC
This sequence comes from Streptomyces sp. NPDC056600, assembly GCF_042792855.1. Lineage (NCBI taxonomy): Bacteria > Bacillati > Actinomycetota > Actinomycetes > Kitasatosporales > Streptomycetaceae > Streptomyces > Streptomyces sp. NPDC056600. The sequence goes on along the minus strand of NZ_JBHTVQ010000029.1, from coordinate 18,713 downwards.
TGACCGTGCCGGCAGCAATCGAACACGCCACCCGACGCGTCCGCATCCTCGGGGTCACCGCTCACCCCTCCGCGGCCTGGGTCACTCAGGTCGCCCGGAATCTCGTCATGGACCTCAAGGACGCCGGAGTGGAGATCAAATACCTGATCCGGGACCGCGACGCGCGTTACCCGGCAGGGTTCGACGCCGTGCTCGCCGGCGAGGGCATTGAGGTCGATCAAACCGGGGTGAGGATGCCCCGCATGAACGCGCTCATGGAGCGATGGATCCGATCCTGCAGAAGCGAACTCCTCGACCGCACGCTCATCTGGAACCAAGCCCACCTCGTACACGCCTTGGGCGAGTACGAGGAGTTCTACAACCAGCACCGACCCCACCGGTCCCTCACAGCCGCCGCTCCCCTACGCCCACTCCCGGAACCACTCGAACCCGACGCACTCGTCCACCTCGACATCCGCAGACGCGACCGTCTCGACGGCATTCTCCATGAATACCGAAATGCCGCGTGACCTGGATGGACGTGGTTCTCGGCACCTACAACGTCAGCACGATCAGAGAAACCCTGCAGTCAGGCCAAATCTGAAAATGCCACGAGAAATCAATGAGGACAGCCCGGCCCCACCGTACGACAAATCGACCCCAACCCCACAGCAGTGGAGCGCAGCAGCAATCGAGAGGAATGAGCCTGCCGGCAAATTCCTCTCACGAGTCAGAAATCGTGGGCGCTGCGGGTGGGTGGTCCGCTGCGCCGACAATCAAGTTGCAGCGCGCGTCGCGCACGTCCTGGGCGGGGAACGCACCGCTTCCGAGACTGCAGTCACGGTGTACGACGACGTGGGTGTGATCATGGACGGCGCTGACCTCACCGACGTCAACGACCTGCTCCCCCGCCCTCACGGAGACGACGGGGCACAGTGTCGGTGCACTGCCTACTGGCGCGAGCGGAGAGAAGCGGCACAATTGGGTCGCGGGCCTGTGCCCACATGCGAAGTCGGCTTCCGCCTCGCGGAGGCCCCCGCTTTGGGGCGCTTCGTAGTCCTCTCCTCGTCGTGGGATTTCGCTGCTTCCATCCCACATCTGCGTGCCGAACTCGCGAACTCGCCGACCCGCACATGCCATTGTCAGCTCAGACTGGTCCGGGAAGAGCACCCGACAGAAGACGGCCGGCTGGTCGCCTACCACCGACCTGCGGTAATCGTCAGCGAGAAGCTCTCATAGCCCGAATGGGCGTAGGACTACCGCTCTTCCCGGGAACCGTCTAACTTAGGGACTTATATTCAATCGCCGGGCACCGGTCCATCACCATCTCCAGACCGGCCGCCCGCACCCGGTCGTACGCCGCCTCGTCGACGACGCCGAGCTGGAACCACACCGCCTTGGCCCCGATCGCGACCGCCTCGTCGGCGACCTCCCCGGCCAGGTCGGAGCGGACGAAGACGTCGACCACGTCGACGTCGAAGGGGATGGCGTCGAGGGAGGGGTACCCCTGCTCCCCGTGCACCGTCTCCGCCTTCGGGTGGACGGGGACGATCCGCTTGCCGTGGCGCTGCAGCGTCGCCGCGACGCCGTAGGCCGCGCGGGCCTCGTTGGCGGACAGGCCGACCACCGCCCAGGTCTCACCGAGCTCCGTGAGGATCTTCCGCACCGACTCCGACTGGCTGTCCATCCCGGCCTCCCTGTAACCGACGTCGACCGACGTCGACCGACGCTCGGACGGTGAACAACGTCCGTCGGCCCCGTCGCATTCCCGGGGCGGGCGTCCGGCCGCGGTGGGAGGAGGTCGGCTCTGGGGCCTGGCCGCGACGACGGTCCAGGTCAGGCTTGCGGTGGCCTCGGCGAGCACCGAGGAGGTCGCGGATGGACGACGTCGCGTCCACGGACCTGACCGCGACCGTGTGCGTGCGAGGTCGACGGGCGGCGACCGACAACGGGGCGACCCTCACCGTCCGGCCGCGCCGCATCAAGCGCTTCTTCAAGTGCACTTGACTTGTCGCTTGACGCAGGCGATGGGAGGGTTTCGCACAACGCCCCGCCGAAGCAGGCGAGTTACGTTGGGGCAACCGCTCCGCCGGTCGGCGACCTGACCGGGGAGGGGCGCTCCGCACCCCTCGCAGGCTGCGGTGAGGAAGCCGGAACCGAAGGGTCCGGCGCCGACGGGCTGGCTAGGATGGAAGGTCGGCGCGGGCCGGCCGGCGGCCCTCGTCCGGGAGACAGCGAGAGGGCTGCCATGGCAGGAACGAGCGGGGCGTCGGCGGACGGCGGAGCGAGACCGGGGACCGGCGGCGCGGCGGCTGCCGAAGACGTCGGGACGATCGAGGGCGGCTCCGGGGCACCGGATCCGGCCCTGCGCCAGGACCTCCCTCCCGCGATCGGCGAGCGCGTGAAGCGGCTGCGCAAGGAGCGTGGGCTGACCCAGCGGCAGCTTGCCGAACCGGCGTACACCGCCGCCTACGTCTCCACCCTGGAGGCGGGAAAGGTGCGGCCGTCCGAGGTCGCGCTGCGGCACCTCGCCGACCGTCTCGGCGTCACGTACGAGGAGCTCGCCACCGGCCGGCCCGCCCACGTCGCCGCCACACTGCGCATGCGGCTGGCCGACGCCCAGCGGATCCTGGCCACCTCCGACGCCGAGGACGCCGCGGCCGAGTTCGGCCGGCTCCTCGCCGAGGCGGAGGAGTACGGGCTCGGCCGGGAACGGGGCGCCGCCCTGCTGGGACTCGGCGAGTGCGCCCTGGAGACCGGCGAACTGGCCGAGGCCCAGGCGCGGTTCGAGGCGGCCGGGGAGCAGCTGCGCGACGAACCGCTGCCCGCCCGCACCCGCGTCGTCCGCGGCAGGGCCATCGCCCACTACCTGGCGGGCGAACTGCGGTACGCCTGTTACCTGCTGGAAAGCGCGATCAACGAGCTCAACACCTCGGGCCTGCACGATCCCGGGTCGCTGCTCCAGCTGTACACCGCGTCGATCGCGCCCTACATGGACATGGGCGCCCACGCGCGTGCCGCGCAGGCCGCCGAGGTCGCCCTCGCGCTGGCCCCCGAGGTGCCGGACCCCGCCCTGGTCGCGTCGATGCACCGCACGGTGGCCCGCACGCTCATCGCCGAGGGCAGGACCGAGGCCGCCGAGGCCTCCCTGCTGCGCGCCACCGAGCTCTACCAGCAGCTCCAGATCCGCACCGAGCTGGCGCACTGCCACTGGATGCGCGGCTACGTCCACGCCCAGCACGACGACCTCGTGCGGGCCGAGGAAGAGCTGCGCACCGCCCGCTCCATGCTGCTGTCGAAGCGGGCCACGCTGTACGTCTGGCAGGTGGAGGTCGAACTGGCCGACGTCCTGCGGCGCAAGGGTGACCAGGCGGAGGCCGCGGAGCTGCTCGAGCGTCTCCTGGACGGGCTCCAGCAGGACCGCGGAGCGCTGCACGCCGGCGGCGCGCACCGCCTGCTCGGGCTGATCGCCGAGGAGAGGGGCGACCCGGAGAAGGCGGAGCGGCACTACGTCACCGCGCTCTCGCTGCTCGAGACGGCCGGAGCGGCCGGCGACCTCGCCGACATCTGCCGGCTGCTCGGGGACCTGTACCGCGGCGAGGGTCGTACCGACGCCGCGCTGAACGCCTATCGCACGGGTCTCGGGCACCGGGCGGCGCCGGGCACCACCACCCTCGGCCCGGCTCCCGCGCGGCCGCCCTTCGGCCCCTGGACCTGACGGAAGGCGGCCGCCACGGGTGCGTCGCCGACCGGGCGGCGCATCCGGAGGCGCTCCCTACGCATACGCTGGTGTCGAACAAAGGAGCGCGGCACCACCATGAAGTACCTCCTGCGAGCGATCACCCGCGAGGAGCACCTGTCCTTCGTCGCGGGACAGTCGTCGGTGAGCCACCTGCAGATCCCCTCGTGGGGCGAGGTGAAGAGCGACTGGCGTTCGGCGTCGCTGGGGTGGTTCGACGAACGGGGCCGGCTGGTCGGGGCCGCGCTGGTGCTGCTGCGCGCGCTGCCCAAGGTGCGGCGCTACCTCGCCTACCTGCCGGAGGGACCGGTCGTCGACTGGGCCTCGGAGGACCTCGGCGACTGGCTGGGCCCGATGATCGAGTACCTGCGCGACCTCGGCGCCTTCACCGTGCGGATGGGCCCGCCGGTGGTCGCCCGGCGCTGGGACGCCGCCGCGGTGCGGGGCGCGCTCGCCGACCCGGAGGTGCGGTGGCTGCGCGAGGTGCCGCCTTCCGAGGAGGACCCGGCGGCGCGGGAGCTCGCAGAGCGGCTGCACGGGCTGGGCTGGCGGCCGGTCACCGCCGAGGGCGAGGACAGCGCCGCCGTCAACCAGCCCCGGTACGTCTTCCAGGTGCCGTTCGGCGACCGGCCCCTGCGGGAGGTCCAAGCGGGGTACAGCCCGGAGTGGCGCCGCAACGCGAAGAAGGCGTGGCGGGCCGGGGTGGAGGTGGTGCGGGGCGGTTACGAGGACCTCGCCGCCTTCCACCGGCTCTACGCCGAGGCCGCCGGCCGCGACGGGCTGATCCCGCGGCCCCTCGCCTACTTCCAGCGCATGTGGATCGCCCTGCGCAACGAGCACCCGGACCGGATGCGGGTCTACTTCTCCAGGTTCGAGGGCGAGGACCAGGCCGCGGCCCTGATGCTCGCCGTCGGAGAGCATGTGTGGCACGCCTATGGGGCAGCGCCACACACCCGGACGGACGTGTGCCCGGACCATGCGCTGCAGTGGCGGATGATGTCGGACGCCCATGAGATGGGCGCGTCCCTCTACGACCTGCGCGGCATCACGGGCTCGGTCGCGGGCGACGAGCAGCACCTGGCACTGCTGCGCCACCGCCTCGGCACGGGCGGCGAGGCGGTCGAGTACCTCGGGGAGTGGGACTTCCCGCTCAGCAAGGTCCTCCACAAGGCACTCGACCTGTACATCGCCCACCGCGGGGCCTGACGGCTCCCGTCAGTTGAACTCGTCCGGGTCGGGGCCCGTGCGCAGCCCGCGGTCGAGGGCGGCGAGCGAGGCCATCTCCTCGTCGTCGAGGGTGAACCCGAAGACGTCGATGTTCTCGGCGATGCGCGCCGGGGTGACCGACTTCGGGATCACGACGTTGCCGAGCTGGAGGTGCCAGCGCAGCACGATCTGCGCGGGCGTCCGGCCGTGGCGCTCGGCGAGGGAGACGATCGCCTCCTCGTCCAGCACCGCGCCCTGCGCCAGCGGGCTCCACGCCTCGGTGGCGATGCCCAGCTCCGCGTGCAGGGCGCGCAGTTCGGCCTGCTGCAGCGCGGGGTGGAGTTCGACCTGGTTGACGGCGGGGACCAGCGAGCTGTTCTCGAGCAGCCGGCGCAGGTGCGCGGGCTGGAAGTTGGAGACGCCCGCCGCACGGATCCGGCCGTCGGCGGCCAGCCGCTCGAAGGCGCGCCAGGTGTCGAGGTACAGGTCACGGGCCGGGGTGGGCCAGTGGATCAGGTACAGGTCGACGTGGTCGAGGCCCAGCTTGGACAGGCTCTCGTCGAAGGCGCGGAGGGTGGCGTCGTATCCCTGCTCGGAGTTCCACAGCTTGGTGGTGACGAACAGGTCCTCGCGGGCGACGCCGGAGTCGGCGATCGCCTTGCCGACGCCGGCCTCGTTGCCGTAGATCGCGGCGGTGTCGATCGAGCGGTAGCCGGCCTCCAGGGCCGCGGTGACGGCGGTGGTGGTGTCCTCGTCGGGGACCTGGAAGACGCCGAAGCCCAACTGGGGAATCTCGACGCCGTTGTTGAGGGTGACGGTGGGGACGGAGGGGGTGCTCATGGTGCTTCCTTGCGTGGGTTCCGGTGATGCGGACGAACGGCTTCGGACGATGATGGTGCGGCCCCCGAGGGGGTGCGGACCACGTGGGTGGTGGCCACGTGGGTGGTGGCCACGTGGGTGGTGGCCACGTGGGTGGTGGCCACGTGGGTGGTGGCCACGTGGGTGGTGGCCACGTACGGACGGCGGGGTGCGGACGGCGGGACAGGGGGCGGACGGCGGCCGGGCGGGGCCGTCACAGACTCGCAGGCCGTACCGCCGTTTTTGTCTCCGCCGCCGGGCCCGGCGCGGCGGGTCCCCCCGAACCGGCCACGACCCGGCCGACGGCGCCGGCGGCGCCGGTACGCCGGGCGCGGCGGTCCAGGCGAGCCGCGAGCAGGGAGAGCAGGAGGGCGGAGGCGGCCAGGATCGCGCCTACCCAGTTGGGGGCGGTGTATCCGAGGCCTCCGGAGATCACCAGGCCGCCCAGCCAGGCGGCGAGCGCGTTGCCCAGGTTGAAGGCGCCGATGTTGGCGGCGGACGCCAGGGTGGGGGCGGCGGACGCCTGGTCGAGCACCCACTTCTGCAGCGGCGGCACGGTGGCGAAGCCCAGGGCGCCGATCAGGGTCAGGGTGACGGCGGTGAGCGCCTTGTGGTGGGCGGTGACCGTGAAGACGAGCAGGGTCACCGAGAGCGCGGCCAGCGCGGTGAACAGCAGCGGCATCAGTGCCCGGTCGGCGAGCTTGCCGCCGGCCAGGTTGCCGAAGAACATGCCCAGGCCGAACAGCACGAGCAGCCAGGTCACGGAGGACTCCGCGAAGCCGGTGACCTCGGTCGTCAGGGGGGTGACGTAGGTGATGGCGGCGAAGACCCCGCCGAAGCCGAGGACGGTCATGGCCATCGCCAGCCACACCTGGGGGTTGCGGAAGGCGGCGAACTCGGCGCGGACGTCCGCGGCGGGCGGGCGTCCGCCCTCGGGGACCAGGCGGGCGACGCCGAGCAGCCCGACGACGCCGAGCGCGGCGACCGCGGCGAAGGTGGTGCGCCAGCCGGCGGCCTGGCCGAGGTAGGTGCCGCCGGGGACGCCGACGACGTTGGCCACGGTCAGACCCATGAACATCAGCGAGATGGCGGACGCCCTGCGGTGCGGGGCGACCAGGTCGGCGGCGACCACGGAGCCGATGCCGAAGAAGGCGCCGTGGGCCAGCGAGGCGACGATCCGCCCGGCGAGCATCAGCCCGAAGACGGGGGCGACGGCGGACAGGACGTTGCCGACGACGAAGAGGCCCATCAGGAACATCAGCATCTTCTTGCGGGACACCTTGGTGCCCAGCACGGTCAGCAGCGGGGCGCCGAGGACGACGCCGAGCGCGTAGCCGGTGACCAGCCAGCCGGCGGTCGGGACGGTGACGCCGAAGTCGTCCGCGACCTGGGGCAGCACGCCCATGATCACGAACTCCGTGGTGCCGATCCCGAAGGCCCCGACGGCCAGAGCCAGGAGCGCGAGAGGCATGGGGTTCTCCCAGACGATACGTTGCGGGGGGTGGTAACAGGCGACGACATTAGTTGCATGCGCGGGATAAATGCAAGCGCGGTCTAAATCTGGCCCCGGGTAACCCCTGTGTGGAAGGATTGGAGACGCCCGGCGGTCTCCCGGTGGCCCGCCGGACGTCCGCGTCGGACGTCTCCCGACCCGACCGACCCCTTTGCCCCGTAGGAGGTCAGCGTGACCGCGACCGACCCCTCGCTCACCGCCCTCGCCGACGGCTGGTGCGCGCTCTCCCTCCTGCACGGCAGGATCGAGTCCCATCTCGAGCGCGCGCTGCAGCGCCACGGGCTGAGCCCGCGGGAGTACTCCCTGCTGGACGTCCTCAGCCGGCAGCACGACGGGCCGGGCGGCCACCTGCAGATGAAGCAGGTCGCGGAGGCCGTCGTGCTGAGCCAGAGCGCGACCACGCGACTGGTGACGCGTCTGGAGGACCGTGGCCTGCTGTCGCGCTACCTCTGCCCCACCGACCGCCGCGGCATCTACACGGACGTGTCCGAGTCCGGCCTGGCCCTGCTCACCGAGGCCCGGCCGACGCACGAGGCCGCCCTGCGCGCGGCCCTCGACGACGCGTCGCGCGACGCGCGGCTCGAGCCGCTGGTCCGCGTGGTGGAGTCGGCCCGCGCCACCACCGCGTGAGACCGGGACTCTCCGCCGCCTGAGGGAGGCCCTCCCCCGCGCCGCACGGGCGGCGCGCCTCGTGCGCGGCACCGGCCCACGGCGGAAAGCCCGTGGCGGTGGGGAAGCGAATCCGGCACCATCCCCCCGTGATGGTGATGCGGCCCGTTCTGGAGATCTGCCCCGCCGACGATTTCGCGCTCTGGCCGGTCGGCGAGTACGAGGCGTACGGCTACCTCGCGCTGCACGGGCGGCTGACGCCGACGGAGGTCGGCCGGGCGGTCATGCAGGTCGCCCGCTACAACGACTACGAGCCGGAGGCGGAGCACGGGCAGTGCCCGGCCGACCCGCCAGGCGCGTTCCTGCACGGGCTGCTCACCCTGCCCGACCTGCTCGCCGCCGGAGGGTTCCGGGTGACCGAGGCGGCCACCGGCACCGTCTTCGTCGAGCCGGGCTGCTGCAACGGCCTGGAGACCTGGCGGGACTGGCTGGAGGTGCTCGACGGCACCGGCCGCTGCTCCTTCGGCCACGATCCGTCGTCGGCGGCCGAACGCGTCGACGACGCCGTCCGGCTGACGTTCGACGTCGACGGAACGGACGACGGCCCGGTGATCGAGCTGCCGGTGGACGAGGTACGCACGCTCGTCGCGGGCGCGGAGCGAGATCTGCGGGACTTCCTCGGTCTGGCCGGCATCTGGGCCGGACAACACCTGCCGGAACACTCCGCCGCCGTCACCGCCGCCCTGGCGCGGGCGCTGGACCTGACACCCCCGCCGGGGACTTCCGTGCCCCTTACGTCCCGAGGGGCGTGACCACCGGCTCGAGCGGCACGGTCTCCTCGCGCGGGCTCTCGGCCTCCCGTACCAGCCGGTGCCCCGTGGCCAGGACCGGCACGGCCAGCACGAACGCGGCGGCGCCGACGTAGAACGGCATCGACAGGTCGGTCGCCTCGGCGATCTTCCCCGCGACATAGGGAGCCAGGCCGCCGCCGATGAAGCGGACGAAACCGTACGCCGAGGAGGCCACCGGCCGCTCCACCGGCGCGACGAGCATGACGGCCTGGGTGGTCAGCGTGTTGTTGATGCCGATGAGCGCCCCGCTGACGATGACCGCGACGATCACCACCGCCGGCGTCTCCACCCCCGCGGCGACGACGGCCATCAGCGCGCCCAGGCAGATCAGGTTGGCGTACAGGACCGGCGCCGTGCCGAACCTGGCCTGCAGCCGCGGCGCCACCAGGACGCTGAACGCGGCCACCAGCAGGCCCCAGCCGGTGAAGACCAGGCCGAGGTCGAATGCCTCGAGCTCCATCGGGTAGGGGGCGTAACCGAGCATGGTGAAGAAGCCCCAGTTGTAGAGCAGGGCCATGATCCCCATGGTCAGCAGCCCGCGGTGGCGCAGCGCCTTCAGCGGGGCGACCGGCGAGGTGGGGCGCTCGGGCCGCGGCGTGGACGGGACCAGCAGCACGGTCGCGACCAGGGCCAGCGCCATCAGCACGGCCACGCCGAAGAAGGGCCCGCGCCAGCTGATGTCGCCCAGGACGCCGCCGAGCAGCGGGCCCACGGCGATGCCGAGGCCGAGAGCGGTCTCGTAGAGGATGATCGCGCCGCCGAAACCGCCGCTCGCCGAGGCGACGATCACGGCCAGCGAGGTGGCGATGAACATGGCGTTGCCCAGGCCCCAGCCCGCACGGAAGCCGACGATGCCGTTGATGGAGTCGGTCGCGCCGGCGAGGGCGGCGAAGACCACGATCACGGCCAGTCCGGCCACCAGGGTCCGCTTGGCGCCGATCCGGCTGGAGATCCACCCGACGAAGAGCATGGCGACGGCGGTGACGATCAGGTAGCTGCTGAACAGGAGCGAGACCTGGCTGGCGGAGGCGTGCAGGTTCTCCGCGAGGGCGGGCAGGATCGGGTCGACCAGGCCGATCCCCATGAAGGAGATCACGCAGGCGAACGCCACGGCCCAGACGGCTCGGGGCTGACGGAACGGGCTCGCGGTGGCCCCCGCCTCCCCTGCCGCTGTCGCTGACGGCGCATTCATCGATGCGATGTCCTTTCCGGTTCGGCCGTCCGCGAGGGCGGGGCACGAATTTAGATGCAACATACATCTATAGACGTGTCGGCGTGCTCACGCCAGAGGAGCGGTGCCGTCGACCCCACCTCTGACCCGCTTCTTACCTTCGCCGACCCGCCCCCGCCGCATGCCCCTCGCCCCGCCGGCCGCCCTCCGGTGCCGGGAACCACCCGCTACCCGATCTCCACCACCCGGGTCCACGAGGGGGGCAGGTCGGGCGTGTACTCGGGGTCGTCCTCCGAGTGGTGCGGGGCGCGGGGGAAGAGCCCCACGATCGTGCGGCAGGGCGGCCGGGACGAGGGCCACGGCGTCTGGCCGTCGGTCAGCGCGACCACGACGTCGGGGCGGGGCCGCGCCCTGAGCGCCGTGTCGAACCCCGCACGCAGGTCGGTGCCGCCCCCGCCGAGGAGCGTGATGCCCTCCCCCGCACAGATCGGCCCCACCCGGTGGGTGGCCGCGTCGCAGCTGATCACGGTCACCAGGTCCCTGCGGCCCCCGAGCGACCGGGTGATGGCGGCCACCTCGAGCAGGGCGCTGCCGAGTTCGGTGTCGCTCACCGAACCGGAGGTGTCGACGACCACGGTCACCCTGGGCGGCCGGCGCCGCAGGCTCGGCAGGACGACGCCGGGCAGCCCGGCCGAGCGGCGGGACGGTCGGCCGTAGGTGTAGTCCTGCCCCGCTCCCGCGCCGGTGGCCGCCGAGCGGATCGCGGCGCCCAGCAGTGCCCGCCACGGCTGTGGCGCGTGGAACACCTCCTCGGCCCACCGCCGCCAGGCCTTGGGCGTGTCGCCGGGCATGGCGGAGATGCCCTGCGCCACCCGGAAGCGCACCGCGTCGCGCTCCTGGTCGGTCAGTCCGTGGGCCCCCTCGGGCCCGAGTTCCCATCCGCGGGTCATGCCGTCCGCGCCGCTCCCGCAGTCGAGCCAGGTGAAGTGCTCGGTATGACGGCGGAGCCGGATCCGGTCGACGTAGTCCTCCATGACCCCGTCGTTCTCGAGCCCCAGCAGCCGCGGGGTGACGAGGCCCTCGGGTTCCGGCAGCCCGTCGCCGAAGGCGTCGTCGTTGATCTCGCAGTCGGCGGCGATGTTCATGCGCAGTCGGTCCCCCGGGCCGGTCAGGTCCCGGGCACGGGCCAACCGGTCGCTGCGCCCGTGGTGGTCGCGCAGCAGGTGGGACACCTCGTGCACCCAGACGGAGGCGAGTTCCTCCACCGGCGTGGACGCCACGAACGCGGGGGACGCGTAGCAGCGCCAGTACCGGTCGACCGCCATGGTGGGGACCTGACGCGACTCGACCACGTGCAGCGCGTACAGCGCGGCCGCCAGGTAGGGGCGGGCCCGGGCGGCCTGCAGCCGGGCGGCGTACAGCTTGTCCAGGTCCAGCAGCCCCTGCTCCCGCGAGGCCGGGGCCTGGCACGGTGCGGGCCCGGGCTCGACGCCGGCCCCGACGACCCCGGTCCCGACGGCTCCGGCCTCGACCCCGGTCCCGACGGCTCCGGCCTCGACCCCGGTCCCGACGGCTCCGGCCTCGATCCCGGGCCGCGGCGCGGAGGCCTGCCCCGGTGTGGGGCCCGGCCGTGGCGCGGAGGCCTGCCGCGGCGACGGGAGCGGCCGCGGCGCGGGGGCCGGCTCCGGCGTGGGGACCGGTCTGGGCCGACGTTCGGCGCGCGCTTCCGCCGGCCGCTCCCCCGGGTACGCCTTCGCTTTCCGCTCCCCCGCCGTCGCCCCCGTCATCGGGTCGCCTTCGCCGCGGCATGCGCCACGCGGGCCGCCGCCCGGTCGGCGCGCCGGGAGAGGTCCACCGCCCCGGCCAGCCGCTCGATCGCCGCCGGCACGTCCCACTCGTCCTGCCGCAGCGCGGCCAGCGTGGTCGCCGGGACCACCACGAGGTCGGGCGCCCCGGTCTCCATGGCCCGCACCAGCAACGACCAGGCGGCGTCCCACCGTTCACGGGTGGGCCTGGTCGCCACCGCGGACACCACCGCCTCCATCACCGCCTGACGCAGGTCCCCGCGCTGCGGGAGCTCGGCCCCGGCGGGGTCGGCCAGCACGTCCTCCGGGTCGGGGAGGTCCATCCGGTCCGTGCTCGCCAGCAGTTCGAGCCCTGGCCCGTCCCCCACCACACCCCTGACCAGCAGCGACAGCACGTCCCGCTGCGCGCCGGCAGCGGTGGCGAAGGCGATCAGCCGCAGGGCCATGTCCCAGGTGCGGGGCGAGGGCCAGGCACCGCCACGGCGGGTCTCGTTGGCGGGCAGCTGGTGCACCAGCTTGGGCCGCGCGGTGAGCAGCCCGCACACCGCGCGCCGGGCGAGGTCGACCGCCCTCGGCACCTCGGCGGGGTCGAGCCGGGGCAGGGTGGCGCGCGGCCAGGTGCCGCCGAGGCCGCGGACCACGACCTCGCAGTCGTGCGCCCACGGGAGGTGCACGAACCGGTTGGCCAGCGGCGCGCTCAGCTCCCAGCCGTCGGCCGCGGAGGCGCGCGGGTTGGCGGCGGCGACGATGCGGATGCCTTCCGGGAGCCGCAGGGCGCCGACCCGCCGCTCCAGCACCAGCCGGAGCAGGGCCGCCTGCACGGCGGGTGGGGCGGTGGACAGCTCGTCCAGGAAGAGCAGCCCGCGCCCCTGGCGGACCAGGCGCACCGCCCAGTCCGGCGGGGCCATCGGCACCCCCTGTGTGGCGGGGTCGTCGCCGACGACCGGCAGGCCGGAGAAGTCCGACGGTTCGTGGACGCTGGCGATCACAGTGGTCAGCGGCAGGTCCAGCTCCTCGGCCAGCTGCGTGACGGCGGCGGTCTTGCCGATGCCCGGCTCGCCCCAGAGCAGCACCGGCAGGTCGGCGGCGACGGCCAGGGTCAGCGCCTCCAACTGCATGTCGCGGCGCGGTTCGGTGGTGGTGTCGCCCAGCACGGCCAGCAGCGCGGAGGCGACCTCCAGCGGGGCGACGGGCGGGGCGGCCGGGGAGGGGTCCTGCGGCGTGGCGGGGGCGGAGGGAACGGACGGGGACAGGGTGATGGTCATGGCGGCTCCTCTGAAGGCGAAGGGAGAGAACAAGAAGGGGATGACGAGGCGTCACGCGGCCCTCGCGGCGGGCGGTCAGCGACGGGAGACCACGGACCGCGGGCGCGGGAACGGGGTGCGCCGGAACGGGGTGCGCCGGAACGGGGTGCGCGGGGCACTCAGTGGTGGGCGGCTTCCCCTGCGCGGCGACGCACCGCGCGGCGGTGGGAAGGGGTCATGGGGGCCGCCAGCACGTGGCGGGGGACGCCCTCGAGCCGGTCGGACACGGACAGCCCGGCCCGGTACAGGCCACGCACGGTCCGCCGGTCCACGGCGGCCACGAGCGTGTCGAGCAACTCGCCCTCGCGCAGCACCGCCTGGGGGCCGAGGAGTGTCGTGACGATCTCGAGGGCTCCGTCGGCGTCGCCGTGGGCGAGGCGTTCGCGTACGCCGGGCAGGCACTCCGGGGTGCGGAGTGCCTCGTCGACGGCACGGAGGCAGGGCAGCGGCGGCCCGCCGAGCGCGACCAGGAGCGCCTCGCGGCGGAGCTCCACCGGATCGTGGTCGAGCGGCGAGAGGACGCCTTCCACCGGGCCGATCCGGTGGAGCGCGCCACGGCAGTCCACCACGCCGGGCTCCTCGGCCCGGCGCGTGGGCGCGGCGGCGGGCGCCGAGGGGTGCCCGGGGACGAGTGCGGCGGCGACCAAGGGGTGCAGTGCGTGCGGCTCGACGAGGCCCGCGGCCAGCAGGTCGCGGTCCGGCGGGACCCAGGTGGCCGCGTCGGGCAGCACCGGCGGATCGGCTGCGGTGGCCTGCCGGGGACGGCGGGCGCCGGTGATCCGCCAGGAGCCTGCGCCGTCGCGTGCCATGTCCAGCAGCAGCCTGTCCCGGCCGCCGAGCCGCACCAGGACGCTTCCCGCCGGGCCGTGCCCCTCGGCTTCGAGCAGGAGGCCCGCCTCGTCCGCCCAGCGGCCGACGTCGTACCGGCGGCCGGGCGGCAGCGCGCGCAGCGGCTCCGGCCAGTCGTCCCGGTCCGCGGGCGGCCGGCCGTCCGTGGACCGCGCGGTCAGCTCCCCCGACCTGGTCGCGTCCCACAGGTGTCGGTGCAGGTCGAGGCGGTGGCGCCGGCTGGGCGAGGGATGCGGGTGCCGGCGGGACGCGGCGTCCCGTGCGGACGGGTCCCACAGGGTGAGGGAGAGCCGCTGTCCGGCGTCCGCCCACGCGGGGTCGGTGCGGACCACCAGGCTCACCCGGCCGCGGCCGGCGGCTCCGACGCGGCCGGCACCCGCGACGTCGTAGTGGACGAGCGGCACGGTCAGGCCGGGGCGCAGCAGACCGTCCGGGGCGATCCTCGGCAGATGCCAGCGCAACAGGTCGGGCGCGAGGCGCCGCAGGTCGGCGCGGAGGCGTGCGGCGAAATCCCGGCCGTACCGGCGCGAGAGAGTGCGCAGGTCGAGATCGACGTCGACGCGGGCGGCGGCGCAGGCCCCCGCCCAGTCGCCCGCCTCACGGCGGGCCGTCGCCGTCCCGATCATGGCGGGCGGCACGGCATGGGCGCGTACGCGCCGCCACAGGGAGAGTCGTCCGTTCGCGATGTCGGTGAGCATCAGCACTCACCTTGCGCGGACGGGTCCCCCAATCTGTTCATGGAGTGAGTCGTCATCGCCGCGAACCATACCGTGCCGCGCGCGGACCCGTCAGATGATTTTCGACGGAACCTCGGGAGCATCCGGCATCGTCTCGACACGACGTGAAACCATCACCAAACAGACAAAAGGCTTCGGAAACGCTGTTTCCAAACTTGAATCACTCGTCTTTCTGTACCTCTCGCCTCAAGCCATGTAAGGTTCGTGACCATGACCGCAACCCCCGCCTCGCCCGCCGAGGAACTCCGCGGCGTCGGCCTGCGGGTGACGGCAGCCCGCGTCGCGCTGCTCGAAACCGTCAGGGCCGGGGACCACCTCGGAGCCGAGGCGATCGCCTCCGGCGTACGCGAGCGCGTGGGCCACGTCTCGACCCAGGCCGTCTACGAGGCGCTGCACGCGCTGACGGCCGCGGGACTGGTCCGCCGCATCGAACCGGCCGGCAGCCCGGCCCGGTACGAGGCGCGTGTCGGGGACAACCATCACCACGTCGTCTGCCGCTCCTGCGGCACCGTCGCCGACGTGGACTGCGCGGTCGGTGAGGCCCCCTGCCTGACCGCCTCCCAGAACCACGGCTTCGTGATCGAAGAGGCCGAGGTGACGTACTGGGGCCTGTGCCCCGCCTGTTCCACCGCTCGCCAGCAGTAGTCCCACAGCTCGCAGCACCTGAGCCGTGACCGCCTGATCCAGAAGGACAGACATTGACTGAGAACCACGACGCCATCGTCACCGAGCCGAAGGCGGAGACGGGCGGTTGCCCCGTCGCGCACGGCGCGCGCGCCCCGCACCCGACCGCCGGCGGCGGCAACCGCCAGTGGTGGCCGGAGCGGCTCAACCTGAAGATCCTCGCCAAGAACCCCGCGGTCGCCAACCCGCTGGGCGAGGGCTTCGACTACGCCGAGGCCTTCCAGGGCCTGGATCTCGCCGCCGTGAAGCAGGACGTGGCCGCGCTCCTCACCGAGTCGCAGGACTGGTGGCCGGCGGACTACGGCCACTACGGCCCGTTCATGATCCGCATGGCGTGGCACAGCGCCGGCACCTACCGCATCACCGACGGCCGCGGTGGCGCGGGCGCCGGTCAGCAGCGCTTCGCGCCGCTCAACAGCTGGCCGGACAACGTCAACCTGGACAAGGCCCGCCGTCTGCTGTGGCCGGTCAAGAAGAAGTACGGCCAGGCCATCTCCTGGGCCGACCTGATGGTCCTCGCGGGTAACGTCGCCCTGGAGTCGATGGGCTTCGAGACCTTCGGCTTCGCCGGCGGCCGCGCGGACGTGTGGGAGCCCGACGAGGACGTGTACTGGGGTCCGGAGACCACCTGGCTCGCCGACGAGCGCTACTCCGGCGACCGTGACCTCGAGGAGCCCCTCGCCGCGGTCCAGATGGGTCTGATCTACGTCAACCCCGAGGGCCCCAACGGCAACGGCGACCCGCTGGCCGCCGCCCGCGACATCCGCGAGACGTTCCGCCGCATGGCGATGAACGACGAGGAGACCGTCGCCCTGATCGCCGGTGGTCACACCTTCGGCAAGGCGCACGGCAACGGCCCGGCGGACGCGGTCGGCGACGACCCGGAGGCGGCCGGCCTCGAGGAGCAGGGCCTGGGCTGGCGCAACAGCCACGGCACCGGCAAGGGCGCGGACACCGTGACCTCCGGTCTCGAGGGCGCCTGGACCTACGAGCCCACCAAGTGGGACAACGAGTACTTCAAGATCCTGTTCGGCTACGAGTGGGAGCAGTTCCACAGCCCGGCCGGCGCGCTGCAGTGGCGTCCGAAGCACGGTGCCGGCAAGGTCGTGCCCGACGCCCACCTCGAGGGTGTCCGCCACCAGCCGATCATGTTCACCACCGACCTCGCGCTGCGCATGGACCCGATCTACGCGGAGATCTCGCAGCGCTTCCTCGAGGACGAGCGCGCCTTCGCCGACGCGTTCGCCCGCGCCTGGTTCAAGCTGACCCACCGTGACATGGGCCCGGTCGTCCGCTACCTGGGCTCCGAGGTCCCGTCCGAGACGCTGATCTGGCAGGACCCGCTGCCGGCCCGCGAGTTCGAGGTCGTCGACGAGGCCGACGTGGCCGCGCTGAAGGCGAAGATCGCCGAGTCCGGCCTGTCCGTGTCGCAGCTGGTCTCCACCGCGTGGGCCTCCGCGTCCTCCTTCCGCGGCAGCGACAAGCGCGGCGGCGCCAACGGCGCCCGCATCCGCCTGCAGCCGCAGGCCGACTGGGAGGTCAACGAGCCGCAGAAGCTCAAGACCGTCCTGAGCACCCTCGAGGGCGTCCAGGAGTCCTTCAACGCCTCCCTCTCCGGCGGCAAGCAGGTCTCCCTGGCCGACGTGATCGTCCTTGCCGGCGCCGTCGGCGTCGAGAAGGCCGCCAAGGAGGCGGGCTTCGACATCGAGGTCCCGTTCACCGCGGGCCGCGTGGACGCCTCCCAGGAGCAGACGGACGTCGAGTCCTTCGCCGCTCTCGAGCCGAGGGCGGACGGCTTCCGCAACTACCTCGGCAAGGCCAACCGCCTGCCCGCCGAGCACCTGCTGGTCGACCGCGCCAACCTGCTCAACCTGAGCGCGCCCGAGATGACCGTCCTGGTCGGCGGCCTGCGCGTCCTGGGCGCCAACTACCAGGACTCGGAGCTCGGCCTCCTCACCGACGCCCCGGGCAAGCTCACCAACGACTTCTTCGTCAACCTGCTCGACCTGGGCACGACGTGGAAGCCGGTGGACGGCGAGAGCAACCTGTACGAGGCCTTCGACGAGGCCACGGGTGAGAAGAAGTGGACCGGCACGCGTGCCGACCTCGTCTTCGGCTCCAACTCCGAGCTGCGCGCCGTCGCCGAGGTCTACGCGAGCGACGACGCCAAGGAGAAGTTCGTCAAGGACTTCGTCCAGGCCTGGAACAAGGTCATGAACGCCGACCGCTTCGACCTGGTCTGATCGCCCGCCGATCCGACCCTGGGAGACGTCGGCCGCCCGACCCCCACGGAACGCCCCCGCCCGGCCATCAGGCCGGACGGGGGCGTTCCCGCGTCCCGGGCCTTCCCGCCGTCCCGGGGGCGTTCCGGCGCGTGCGGGGAGGCCGCGCCCGGCCAGGCACCCGTCACGCGCTCGCGGTCCGCGCCTCGTCACGCACTCGCGGCCCGCGCCCGTCTGCGGCGCTCGGCGCGGCGGGCCAGGACGCCGCCCAGGGCCACGCGCAACCTGACCGGCAGCGGCGCGACGAGGAACCTCACCACGCGGGCGACCCTCCGCAGCCGCCGCTCCTGCCGCGGGGACCAGGACAGGCCGAAACGTTCCCGGAGCACGGGCGGGAGCACCCCGACGGTCACGAACAGCGCGACCCGCCCCGCCGCCCGGGCCACCGGCCGCCAGAGCGCGTCCGGGATCCAGGACGCGGGCCGGGCGGGCGCGGCCAGCGCGTCGAGCACGTCCCGCACCGACCGGTTCGCCTCCAGCCGGTCGGCGACCATCGCGTCGTAGTAGGCGAGGAACGAGGGCCAGTCCGGCGGCAGGTGGTGCTCCTTGAGCCCCCACACCCGCCCGACGTCCCGCATCTCCCGGTAGTACGCGGCGAGTTCGTCCTCACCGAGCCCCGGCCCGAAGAGCCGCATCGCGTCCACCGGCGCCTTGACCAGGGTGGCGTGCACCCAGTGGTAGGCCTCGGGATGCAGCGCGTGGTACCGGCGCCCGGACGCGTCGAGGCCCTTCATGCCGGCGTGCACGCCGATCAGCCGGCGCGCCTCGGCGGTGGCGGCCTCCTGGCCTCCGTAGATCACCGTGCTCAGCGAGAGCAGGGTCCGGCCCAGCCGCGGCCAGGGCTCCGCGCGGAAGTTGCTGTGGTCGGCGACCCCGGCCCCGACCACCGGGTGGGCCACCTGGAGCAGCAGCAGTTCGGGGGCCAGCAGCAGGGAGCGCACGTCACCGAAGATCCGCCACACCGGTCCCCCGGGCAGCGGGGCCCTGACCTGCGAGGCGGTGGCGGCGGGCTGGGTCACGGTCATGGCTCTCCTCGGTCTGCTGCGGATCGGCCGTGGACGTCGCGAAGGTCCGGCGAACCTCCGGGGAACGCCGCGACGGCGGCACGGGTGAAGACCCGTGCCGC
>NZ_JBHTVQ010000028.1:0-89013 GCF_042792855.1 Streptomyces sp. NPDC056600 | reverse complement strand
GTGCCGGAGGTTCCGGCGCCACGGCCCACCGCCGTCACGCGTGCCCGCGACGCGCGCGGGTCGTGCCCGGCGGGCGGGGCATGGGCGTCAGTCCTTCTTCAGCGCGTCGTCGACGCGGGCCAGGT
This sequence comes from Streptomyces sp. NPDC056600, assembly GCF_042792855.1. Classification (NCBI taxonomy): domain Bacteria; kingdom Bacillati; phylum Actinomycetota; class Actinomycetes; order Kitasatosporales; family Streptomycetaceae; genus Streptomyces; species Streptomyces sp. NPDC056600. The sequence goes on along the minus strand of NZ_JBHTVQ010000028.1, from coordinate 88,888 downwards.
CCCGCAGCCAGGTCGCCGCCGAGCTGTCGGAGGGGGCGCGCCAGTCGCCGCGCGGGGAGAGCGAGCCTCCGGCCGAGACCTTGGGGCCGTTGGGCATCGCGGACCGCTTGAACTGCGCGAAGGCGAAGAAGCGGCGGCAGAACACCTCCAGCCAGTCCCGGATCTCCTGGAGGTCGTAGGCGACGCGCTTGGCCTCCGGGAAGTTCGCCGGCCAGGCGCCGGCCTCGGCGTCGTGCCAGGCGTGCCAGGCGAGGAAGGCGATCTTCGACGGCCGGAACCCGTAGCGCAGCACGTGGAAGAGCGTGAAGTCGTGCAGCGCGTAGGGGCCGATCTTCGACTCGGTGGACTGCATCTCCTCGCCGGGCACCAGCTCGGGGCTGATCTCGGTGTCGAGGATGGCGGTCAGCGTGCGGCCGGTCTCCTCGTCGAACTGCCCGCTGCCGATCACCCAGCGGATCAGGTGCTGCATGAGGGTCTTCGGGACGCCGGAGTTCACGTTGTAGTGGCTCATCTGGTCGCCGACGCCGTACGTGCTCCAGCCGAGCGCCAGCTCGGAGAGGTCGCCGGTGCCCAGCACGATGCCGCCGCGCTGGTTGGCCAGCCGGAACAGGTAGTCGGTCCGCAGACCTGCCTGCACGTTCTCGAAGGTGACGTCGTAGACCGGCTCGCCGGAGGAGAACGGGTGCTCCATCTCCTTCAGCATCAGCCGCGCCGTCGGCGTGATGTCGAGCTCCGCCGCCGTGACGCCGAGGGCGTTCATCAGCTTGTGGGCGTTGCCCTTGGTGTGGTCGCTGGTCGCGAAGCCGGGCAGGGTGAACGCCAGGATGTCGCTGCGGGGGCGGCCGGCCCGGTCCATGGTCTGAGCGGCGACGATCAGCGCGTGGGTGGAGTCCAGGCCGCCGGAGACGCCGATGACGATCTTCGGGTTCCCGATCGCGCCAAGCCGCTGCTGCAGCGCGCTGACCTGGATGTTGTACGCCTCGTAGCAGTCCTGGGCCAGGCGCTCGGAGTCGGACGGCACGAAGGGGTACCGCTCGAGGCGGCGGCGCAGGCCGAGGTCCCCGGTGGGCGCCTCGAGCCGGAAGGAGACCTCGCGGAAGCCGGCGGTACGGGCGGCGTGGGCGCGGCGGTTGTCGTCGAAGGTGCCCATCCGCAGGCGTTCCTGGCGGAGCAGGTCGAGGTCGACGTCGGCCACCGAGTACTGGTCGTCCTGCGGGAACCGCTCGGTCTCGGCGAGCAGGACGCCGTTCTCGTAGATCATCGTCTGCCCGTCCCAGGACAGGTCGGTGCTGGACTCCCCCAGACCGGCCGCCGCGTAGACGTAGGCGGCCAGGCAGCGCGAGGACGCCGAGCGGCAGAGCAGCTTGCGGTCCTCGGCGCGGCCGACGGTGATGGGACTGCCGGAGAGGTTGAGCAGCACCGTCGCGCCGGCCAGCGCGGCCTCGGCGCTCGGCGGCACCGGCACCCACATGTCCTCGCACACCTCGGCGTGGAGCACGAGCCCCGGCACGTCCTCGGCGGCGAAGAGCAGGTCGGGGCCGAAGGGCACGGGCTGCCCGCCGACGCGGATCGTGCCGCCGCGCTCGTCGTCGCCGGCGGCGATCTGACGCTTCTCGTAGAACTCGCGGTAGTTGGGCACGTAGGACTTGGGCGCGACGCCGAGGATGCGGCCCCGGTGCACCACCACGGCGCAGTTGTAGATCCGGTTGCGGTGGCGCAGCGGGGCGCCGACCACCAGGACGGGCAGCATGCCGGAGGAGCCGGCCACCACGGCGGCGAGCGCCGACTCCACCTCGTCGAGCAGGGCGTCCTGGAGCAGCAGGTCCTCGATGGAGTACCCGCAGAGGTTCATCTCCGGGAAGAGGGCGACGGCGACGCCGTCCTCGTCACAGCGGCGGGCCTGCCGCAGGACCGCTTCGGCGTTGGCGGCGGGGTCGGCGACGGCGGAGTGACCGGTGCAGGCGGCGATCCGCGCGAAGCCGTGCCGGTAGAGCGACCAGAAGTTCAACGGGACGTACTCCCCAGAAGGTGGACAGGCGGGCCAGGACGACGGCGGGTCGGCCCGTTCAGGGCACTTCTCACCCTACGACCTGCCCCTGGACGGCCCGGGCACGGCCTCCACTGCTTCGACAGATGTCGACATAGACGTACGTCGAACCGAGTGGGACACTGGGCGCATGGCGAACCCCGACCTGCTCCCCCTCCTCGACCCCGCGGCCGACGCCGTCGCGCCCTGCTGCCCGCCGCTGACCGAGCGGCCCCTGGACGCGCAGGAGGCGGAGACCGCCGCCCGCATGTTCAAGGCGCTCGGCGACCCGGTGCGACTGCGGCTGTTCTCCGCGGTGGCCTCGCACGCGGGCGGGGAGGCGTGCGTCTGCGACATCTCCGACGTCGGGGTCTCGCAGCCGACGGTCTCGCACCACCTGAAGAAGCTCAAGGAGGCCGGGCTGCTGACCTCCGAGCGGCGCGGCACGTGGGTCTACTACCGCGTCGAGCCGTCCGTCCTCGCCGCCATGGGCCAGATCCTCACCGGCCCTCCCACGGACCGGACCACCAGCCCCTGACCCGCCTTCCCCGGCCCTTCACGTCGCCCTTTCCAGGTGATGACGCCCCGCGTCCGTCACGCCCCGCGGCCGTCACGGCGGCGCCGTCACGGCCGGCTCTCCTCCCGGAGGGGGCGGAGGAACGCGTCGACCGCTTCGGCAAAGCCGGTGGGGTCGGTCTCGTGGACGGTGTGGCCGGTGTCCAGGGTGACCAGGCGGGTGCGGGGGCGGCGGGCGGCCATCTCCTCGGCCTGCCGGGCGTCGAGCGCGTCGCTGCGGCGGCCGTGGACCAGGAGGGCCGGGCAGTCGGTGGCGAGCCAGTCGGACCAGTGGTCGCCCCGCACCGCGGCGTGGGAGACGACCATGTCCTGCGGCCGGAACGCCAGGCCCCAGCCGTCCGGGTACTCGCGGACGGCGTCGGTCAGGTAGCGGGCCGAGTCCGCCAACTGCTCGACCAGGGCGCCGCGGGTGGGCGCGCGGTGGGGCCATGCGAGGCAGAACGACAGGTCGTCGCCGATGTCCGCCCCGATGTCCTCGACCACCAGGGCACGCACCCGGTCCGGGTGCCGGGCGGCGAACTGGTAGGCGTTGAGCCCGCCGAGCGAGTGGCCGAGCAGGACCACGGGCCCGGGGGCGAGGTGGTCGAGCAGCGCGGCCAGGTCGGCGAGGTATCCCTCCCTGGAGAAGTCCGCCGGGCGGTCCGAGTGGCCGTGTCCGCGCTGGTCCGGGGCGACCACCCGCCAGTGCGGGGCCAGGTGCTCGGCCAGGGCGGTGAAGGTGCGGCCCTCCCCGAAGTGGCCGTGCAGCGCGACCAGGACCGGCCCGGTCCCTCCGAAGTCGAGGTAGGACAACCGCCGCCCGTCGACGGTGAGGCAGGCGCGGGCGGGTTCGGGGCGAGATGCCGACGTCATGGCCGCCATGCTGCCAGCCGGCCGACCGAAGATCGAACACTTTGCCGACCCGTGTCCGCGAAGCCGCGGCCGGCGGACCCTGCCGTCGGTGGCTCGGACGGCGACCGGCCTCACACGGACCGGCCGCCGTCCCCGGTCAGCGCTTCGGGGTGTACGCCCGGGGCAGGCGGTACCCCTCGTCGGCGAGGACGCCGCGGACCATGTCCGGGGCATCGGTGATCAGGCCGTCCACCCCGACACCGAGCAGGTGACGGACGGTCGCCGGGTCGTCGACGGTCCACGGCACCACCTTCAGCCCTCGCCGGTGCGCCTCGGCGACCAGTTCCCGGTTCGTGAACGGCGTGTACCCCGGGTCCTCGACGCCGCCGTTCTGCGGGTCGCCGTGCACCGGGGAGACGGCGTCGGCGCCGAGGGAGGCGGCGGCGGTCACGTAACGCCGTTGCAGCGAGCCCTCGAAATCGTCGATGTCCAGGCCGCCCAGCCAGGGCGAGGCCCCGGGCTGCCCCTGCTGGAGGAACTGCTGCCCGTTGGTGAGCGCCACCAGCGGCAGTCGCGGCTCCAGTTCACGGACCCGCGCCAGCGCGCCCCAGTCGAAGCTCTGCACCGTCACCTGCCGGAGCATCCGCGCCCGCCGCGTCTCGGCGATCAGCGTCCGCACGAACCGCTCGCGCGGCGCCGTCTCCTGAGGGGCCCCCGCCTCGACCTTGGCCTCCACGTTCAGCCCGACCCGGTGGGCCCGGTAGCTCCGGACCAGCGTGTACACCTCGGACAGCAGCGGCATCCGCGCCCCGGGCGCCAACCGCTGGTCGGGGAAACGGGCCTGCCGGAGCGATCCGCAGTCCAGGGTGCGGATCTGCGCGAGGGTCAGGTCCTTCACGTACCTCTTGCCCGGCACGTAGGGGTATTCGGGGTCACCCGGGAAGGCGGGTCCGGTGTCCCGGCAGTTGCGTTCCTGGACGTCGCGGTCGTGGGTGACCACCGCGTGACCGTCCTCGGTGATCTGGACGTCCAGTTCCAGCGTCGTCACACCGAGTTCCAGGGCCCGCGCGAAGGCAGGCAGCGTGTTCTCCACGGTCATCGCCACCCCGCCGCGGTGTGCCTGGAGATCGAAGGCGCGCCCACCGGCGGGGTGGTCGGCGGCCGCCGCGGCGCCGGTGGTCAGCCCTGCGGCGAGCGCCGTGGCGACGGCCTGCCGCAGGACGTGACGCCATCGGTGCGGGCGCGGTGCGTGAGCAGGACCGCTCGCTCTCGAGAAGAATCGCATCCCGCAAGCCTGCCGCCCCTCGGCGACGTCCGCGTGGCCCCTGTCCCGCCTTCCGGTGAAGCGGAAGGGAAGCCGCTCCGCGGCCGCCGTGAACACCACACGGCCCCCGCCGAGGGCGGCACACACTCGACGCAGCCCCGGGCGGGCCCCGTCCGGTGGCCTCGGTGCGCGGCCTCGGAGAGGCTGGACGCGGACCACGGGTGACGGAGACGGCGGGCCTGGACGGGAGCGGGGAAGTGGACGAGCCAGTGATCGTCGGGGTGGACGGTTCGCCGTCCGGCTTCGCCGCGGTCGACGTCGCGGCCGACGAGGCGCGCCTGCGCGGCGTCCCGCTGCGCATCGTGCACGCCTTCGGCGGGCGGCAGGCGCGCATGCCGGGCGTCTCCCCGCCGCCCGAGATGACCGGGCGGCGCCTGACCGGGCTCGTGCAGGGGGTGCCCACCGAGGCGGAGCAGCGCGCCCGGGAGCGGGTGCCGGGCCTGGAGGTCACCCGTTCGGTGGTGTCCGGCGAGCCGCTGGAGGTGCTGACCATCGAGTCCCGGTCGGCGTCCCTGGCCGTCGTGGGCAGCCGGGGGCTGAACTCCTTCGCCTCGCTGCTGCTGGGGTCGACCGCCGTCCACCTGGCCGCCCACGGCCATTGCCCGCTGATGGTGGTGCGGGGCCGGCCCTCCCCCACCGGCCCGGTGCTGCTGGCCGTCGACGGTTCCGAGGCCGGCGAGGCGGCGGTCGCCTTCGCCTTCGCCGAGGCCTCGCTGCGCGGGGTGCCGCTGCTCGCGACGCACGTGTGGAACACTCGCAGCGAGCACGCCCTGGACGACCCCCTCGACCCGATGCGCATCGTGGTGGACGTGGGCCGTCTCGAGCAGGCGCAGCAGGGGCTGCTCGACGAGACGCTGGCGCCGCACCGGGCCGCCCATCCGGAGGTGGAGGTCGAGGCACGGTTGGTCCGCTCCCGGATCCGCTCCGCGCTGCTGGAGGCGAGCGGCGGGGCCCGGCTGGTGGTGACCGGCGCCCGCGGGCGGGGCGGCTTCCAGGGCATGCTCCTCGGCTCGGTCAGCCAGGCGCTGCTCCACCACGCCGACTGCCCGGTGGTGGTGGTCCGCGGCCGGCACTGACGCCCGCGGGCAGCCGGAGCGGCTCCGTCCGCGCCGCGCTGCCTGTACGATCCGCCCCAGTCGCATGGGGGGAACATCATCTGCCCTGTCTCCAGGGGCTGTTGGCCCGGCGACGCCCGCCGACAGAGCCGACCCGTGGAGCGCCCGCATGGCAGAGACAGAAGCCCTCGACTGTCCCTTCTCAGGAACCGGAGCCGGAGCCGGAAGCGGCGCGGGGGCCGGCGCGGCCGTCGACGTCTCGGCCCTCGCGGACACCGTGCACGAGCAGAACGCCCGGCTCCGTGAGGCCGGTCCGGCCACCCGGGTGGCGCTCCCGCAGGGCGTCGAGGCGTGGGTCGTACCCCACTACGCGACCCTGCGGGACCTGCTCGCCGATCCGCGGGTGGGCAAGCACCCCTCCCACTGGAGCGCCCTCGCCGAGGGCCGGGTGCCCGCCGACTGGCCGATGATCAACTTCGTGGTCGTCCCGGGTCTGCTGACCTCCGACGGGGCGGACCACCGGCGCCTGCGCAACCTGCTCGGCCAGGCTTTCACGCCCCGCCGGGTAGAGGAACTGCGCCCGCGGGTGGAGTCCCTGGTGTCCGGCCTGCTGGACCGGCTCGCCGAGCACCCGCCGGGCGAAGTCGTCGACCTGCGGCCCGAGTTCTGCATGCCGTTGCCGATCCAGGTGATCTGCGAGCTCACCGGTCTGCCCCGGGACCGGTGGGACCGGATGCACGAGCTCAGCAACGGCATCGTCGGCGCCGGGGCGGGTCCCGGCAGGCCGGACATGGCCACGATCCAGCGGGACGCCTTCGCCCTCCTCGCCGAGCTGGTCGAGCTGCGGACCAGGGAGCCGGGAGACGACCTCACCAGCGCGCTGATCGCCGCCCGCGAGGCGGACGGCAGCCGTCTCAGCCCTCAGGAACTCGTCGGCACCCTCCTGCAGTTGCTGGTCGCGGGGCACGAGACCACGATCAACCTGATGGGCAACGCAATCCGCGCCCTGCTCGCCCACCCCGGCCAACTGGCGCTGCTTCGCTCCGGGGAGGCGTCCTGGTCGGCGGTCACCGAGGAGACGCAGCGCTGGGACTCCCCGGTCAACCACTTCCCGCTCCGGTACGCCCTGGAGGACATCGAGATCGAGGGCACGCTGATCCGCAAGGGCGAGGCGGTCCTCGCGTCCTACGCCTCGGCGGGCCGTGACGAGCGCGAGTACGGGGATGACGGCGACGTCTTCGATCTCGTCCGGCCCACGTTCCGGCACCTGTCCTTCGGCCACGGTCCGCACTTCTGCATCGGCGCGCCGCTGGCCCGTCTGGAGATGGAGGTCGCCCTCGAGGGCCTCTTCACGCGTTTCCCCGGCCTGCGTCCGGCGGGCGGCGACGATCTGCCCCGTCGCCCCGGTCTCGTCTCCAACGCGGTCACCGAGCTGCCGGTGTTCCTCACGGCGTGAGACCGTCGCGGATCCTGGCGGGCCGCGTTCACCGGCCGCCGGTGTTCCGCCCCTCCGACAGGGCGCGCACCGCTCGCTCGAGCCGCGTCCGCCGGGTCTTCGGCGTGGCGGCCGTGAGCAGCGGGAGCATCACCAGGTAACGGGCGGTCCGGTCGAGCGCGTCGAAGGCCGCACGCGCCGCCGGGTCCCCCGCGAGCGCCTCGGCGAGGTCGTCCGGGACGACGGCTGTCGCCTGCGAGGCGTAGGCACGCTCCCACCGGCCGTCCTCCTGGGCCCGGCGGACCTCGGCCAGGCCGGGCTCGCGCATGCGGCCCGCCGCCGTCAGCGCGGCGACCTTCTCGATGTTCACCTGCGACCACAGGCTCCTGGGCCTGCGTGGCCCGTACTTCTGCAGGTAGTGGCTCTCGTCCAGGCCCCGGCGCTGTCCGGAGATCCAGCCCCAGCACAGACCCACGTCGACCAGTTCGTCGTCCGTGACCGACGGGATCCCCGACGCCTTCTTCGCGACCTTCACCCACACGCCCTCGTGGCGGCCGTGGTGCTCGGCCAGCCAGCTGTCGAAGGCCGGGGCGTCCGGGAACGCGACGACCTCCACCCCGCTGAACTCCTCCATGCGGGCCAGGCTAGCCCGGCCGCGCCCGCGCCGGGCCGCTGCCGGGAAGGGCGACGGGCGCACGGAGGGGTCGCCCCGGGCGGCGTCCCTGCCTCCGCGTGCGCATCCATGACCGGGCGTTGACCCGAACACGTGGGTGGGTTCACCCGTTGGGCGGACACCCGCCGTGCCGGTGCCGCGTGGGCGGCGTCGTGCGGCGCGATACTCCGTGCGCGCGAGAACCCGTGCCGCCGGCGCCGCGCGCGAGGTGCCGTGACCGCCCCCGTCCCCGCCGTCCCGCCGCTTGGAGCCGATCGATGACCCTGTTGCACGACGCCGAACTGACCGCCGCCTTCGACCGTGGCGCCGACGCCTACGACCGTCTGGTCGCCCTCAACCCGGGGTACCACGCCCACCTGCGTCGCTCCGCCCGCCGCCTGGCCCTGCCGGACGGTGGCGCGGGCCGCCGGGTGCTCGACCTGGGGTGCGGCACGGGCGCGTCGACCGCGGCGCTGGCGACCGCCTTCCCGCGGGCGGAGATCGTGGGCGCGGACGCGTCGTCGGCCATGCTGGCCCGGGCACGGGGCCGCGGAGGGCTGGAGCGGGTGCGGTTCGTCCACGCCACGGCGGAGGAGCTCGTCGCGGACGACGCGCACGGTCCGTTCGACGCCGTCTTCGCCGCCTACCTGTTCCGCAACGTCGCCGACCCCGACGCGGTGCTGCGCGGCGTCCACGACCTGCTGGTCCCCGACGGCCGTCTGGTGGCGCACGAGTACACGCTGGGCGGCGGCCGCGCCGACCGTCTGGTGTGGTCCGCCGTCTGCCGGGGCGTCGTGATGCCGCTGGGCGGCCTGACCGGCGACGGGGCGCTCTACCGTCATCTCTGGCACAGCGTGCTGGAGTTCGACACGGCGCCCGAGTTCGCCGCCCGGATGCGGCGGGCGGGCTTCGACGGCGTACGCGCCCTGCCGCTGCCGGGCTGGCAGACGGGGGTGGCCCACACGTTCGCCGGCCGCCGTCACCCGATCACGGCGGACGGCGGACAGTAGCCCCCGGGAAGCGACCCGGCGCGGGACGCCGCCGTCCCGGCGAAGGGCGGGCCGCCGGCTCACGGGCCGGCGGCCGGGGCTCCGAGGGCGAGGAGGGCGGTGTCGTCGTCGAGGGCCTCGCCGAAGCGGTCCAGGAGGGTCTCGATCTCCGCGACCAGCCGGGGCGCCCCGCTCGGGCCGAGGCCGCGGACGAAGTCGCACAGGCCGTCCGCGTCGAAGAGCTCTCCGGGCCGCGCCCCGGTCCGGGCCTCGATGAGGCCGTCCGTGTAGAGCAGCAGGGTGTCGCCGGACCCGAGGGTGACGGTCGTCGTCACGAAGTCGGCGTCGGCCGCGATGCCGACCAGCATCCCGCCGGGAGTGTGCAGGTACTCCACCTCGCCGGTCGCCCGCAGCAGCAGTGCCGGGGGGTGACCGCCGGACGCCAGCCGGACGCGCGCCTCGCCGTGGGCGGCGTCGGGCTCGACGAGGCCCACGACGACCGTGCAGTAGCGCAGGCTGCCGTCGCCGCTCGCGTTCCTCTCGCGCAGCGCCACGTTCAGCGACGTCAGGGCGTCCAGCAGGTCGCCGTCGTGGAGGAGCGCCGCCCGCAGGGTGTACCGGGTCAGCGAGGTGACCGCGGCGGCCTCGGGGCCGCTGCCGCTGACGTCGCCGAGGAAGAAGCCCCACCGGCCGTCTCCGAGTTCGAGCACGTCGTAGAAGTCGCCGCCGATCCGCTCCGGCGACTCGGCCCGGTAGTGGCAGGCCAGCTCGAGGCCGGGGACCTCCGGCAGCTCGGGCGGCAGCAGCGCCTCCTGGAGCACGCGGAAGGCCTCGTCGAGACGCGCCCGGTCGGTGTCCGCCTGCCGGCGGGCGGCCTCGGCCTCCCGCTGCGCCTGCTCGGCCTCCCACTGCGCGTGCTCCGCGATCCGCCGGGCCTGTTCGGCGGCCTCCTGGGCCACCTGGGCCCGGCCGCGCGCCTCCTCCGCCGCCTTGCGCTGGCGGAGCAGTTCCTCCTCGTAGGCCCGTCGGTCGGACGCCTCGAAGACGGTGGTGCGCACCAGCATCGGCATGTCGTCGGCGTCGTACTTGATGACGGAGGACACCAGGACGGGCACCCGTGAGCCGTCGGCGGCCTTCAGCTCCAGGGCGATGCCGCCGATCTTTCCGTGCAGGCGCAGCAGCGGGGCGAAGTGCGTCTCGTGGTAGATCCGCCCGCCGACGGTGAGGAACTCGGTGAACCGCCTGCCGAGCGCGGCCTCCCGCTCGACGCCCACCCACCGCAGCAGCGTGGCGTTGACCCGGACGATGGTGCCGTCCATCAGGGTGGAGAGGTATCCGCAGGGCGCGGAGTCGTAGAGCTCCTCGGCGTCGTCCGCGGGCGGTTCACCGGCGTCCGGCCGGGCGGACGCGGCGTCCTCCTCGCTCCCGGGGCTCACCGCTCGTGGTCCAGGAAGTCGAGGATGGCATCGGCGGTGGCGTCGGGGACGCTGAGCTGCGGGCAGTGGCCGCTGGCGTCGAGGGTGATCTGCCGGGCGCCGGGGATGCTGGCGTGCACGAAGGCGCCGACCTGCGGCGGGGCGATCGCGTCGTTGGCGCAGTCCACCACCAGGGTGGGCAGGCGCACCCCTTGGAGGTCGTGGCGGTTGTCCGACAGGAAGGTCACCTGCGCGAAGACGCGCGCCATGTCCGGGTCGGTGGCGCAGAAGCTGGCGGTGAGCTCGTTGCCCAGTTCGGGCCGGTCCGGGTTGCCCATGATCACGGGTCCCATGGCGGACGACCAGCCGAGGTAGTTGGCGTCCAGCGACTGCAGCAGCTCGTCGATGTCCTCCGCGCTGAAACCGCCCCGGTAGTCGTCCTTGTCGATGTAGCAGGGCGAGGGGGTGATCATCACCAGCGAGGTGATCCGCCGCGGGGCCGCCCGGGCGGCCAGGACGCCGATCATCGAGCTGACGGAGTGGCCCACGAAGGCCACGTCCCGCAGGTCGAGCTCCTCGCAGATCTCCACCACGTCACGGGCGTACCCCTCGAGCGAGGAGTACCGCTCCTCGCTCCACGCGGACAGGTCCGAGCCGCCCGCGCCGACGTAGTCGAAGAGCACCAGCCGGTACCGGGGGGCGAGACGGGGGACCACCAGCCGCCACATGTTCTGGTCGCAGCCGAAGCCGTGGGCCAGCATGACGACCCTGCCGTCGGGGGCGCCGACGACATTCACCCTGTTTCTCTGCATGACGCCCATATCACCCATCCTGCGCCAGGGCGTCCGCTTCACCAAGCGCGCGCCCCGCAGGCGCCCGCGCCGACCGCCCGGGCGGCGCGCCCGCTACAGCGCGCGGGCGAGCAGCGTGCCGCCGATCACGAGCATGGTGACGGCGACCAGGGCGTCGAGGAGCCGCCAGGCCCTGGGGCGGGAGAGGACCCCGCCGAGCAGCCGCCCTCCGTAGCCGATCCCGGCGAACCACACCAGGCTGGCCAGCATCGCGCCGGCGCCGAAGACCCAGCGCAGGGATCCCTGGTCGGAGGCGACCGAGCCGAGCAACAGCACCGTGTCGAGGTAGACGTGCGGGTTGAGCCAGGTCAGGGCCAGACAGGTGAGGACGGCGGTACGCACCGAGCCGGTCGCGTCCCCCTGGGTGTCCAGCGCCTCCCCCGCCGGCCGCAGTGCACGGCGGGCGGCCAGCGCCCCGTAGCCGAGCAGGAAGATCCCGCCGGCGACGCTGACGGCGGTCAGCGCGGCGGGCCACGCGGTGACCACGGCGCCCAGGCCGGCCACGCCGAGCGCGATGAGCACCGCGTCGGAGAGGAAGCAGATGCCGACGACGGCGAGGACGGCCTGTCTCCGCGCCCCCTGCCGGAGGACGAAGGCGTTCTGGGCGCCGATGGCGACGATGAGGGAGAGACCTGTACCGAACCCGGCGAGCGCCGCCGGAAGAATGCCGCTGTTCACGTGGCCCGACGTTAAGCGGTGCGCCGCCATCAGTACAGCTGAAGTTTCTTAACTATCATTAGCCGACGTGATGACCGATCTCCCGCACGACCAGGTGCGCACCCTGCTCTCCGTCGTCGACGAGGGCACCTTCGACGCCGCCGCGGCCGCCCTGCACGTCACCCCGTCCGCGGTGAGCCAGCGGATCAAGACGCTCGAGCAGCGCACCGGCCGGGTGCTGCTGACCCGCACCAAGCCGGTGCGGGCGACCGAGTCGGGTCAGGTGGTGGTGCGCTTCGCCCGCCAGCTGGCCGCCCTGGAGCAGGACGCGGGCGTGGAGCTGGGGCTGGAGGGGAGCGGGACGCCGGCCCGCGTCCCGATCGCGGTGAACGCGGACTCGCTGGCCACCTGGTTCCTTCCCGCGCTGACCCGGGTGCCGCAGGACCCGCCGATCTGTTTCGAACTGCGCCGCGAGGACGAGGGGCACACCCCGGCCCTGCTGCGGGACGGGCGGGTGATGGCGGCGGTGACGTCCTCGGCCGAGCCTGTGGCGGGCTGCACGGTCCGTCCGCTGGGCCTGGCCAGGTACCTGCCGGTGGCGAGCCCGGACTTCGCCGGACGCCACCTGTCGGGCGGTGCTCTGGCGGACCTGCTGCCCGGGGCCCCGGTGATCGTGTTCGACCGGCGGGACGAACTGCAGGACCGGTTCGTGCGCTCCCTCACCGGGGGCGCCTCCGGCGCGGGGCGGCTGCGGCACCACGTGCCGACCTCGGAGGGGTTCCACGACGCGGTGTCCGCCGGCCTCGGCTGGGGACTGGTGCCCGAGCCGCAGGCGCTTCCCCTGCTGCGCGCGGGCCGCCTGGTGGACCTGGCGCCGGACCGCCGGACGGACGTCCCGCTGTACTGGCAGCAGTGGAAGCTGGACGTCCCGGCCCTCGCCCGGGTGACGGAGGCCGTCCTGGCGGCCGCCGCCGAGGCGTTGCACCACCCCGGCGGCGCCGCGTCGTCCGGCCGGGCGGGTCAGCAGCCGCCGCAGTTGTAGTACGTCACGTCCCAGTGGTTGCCCTCGAGGGCGTAGATGTTGCCGGACCCGGACTTGTACTGGGCGGCGCCGTCGCTGCGGTTGGCGATGCGCGAGAAGCTGCCGGTGATGTAGTTGCCGAGGCAGGTGGTCAGGCTGTAGTCGAGCTTGTAGCCGTTCCAGTGGCTGTACGTCCCGCTCGCGTGCCCGGTCTCGGTGCCGCCGGTGATGGTCATCGCGCACCCGGAGGCGTTGCGGAGCGTCACGGCGCCCTGCGCGGTGGCCAGGTTGAGCTGCTCGAACGAGGTACAGGTGGAGACGTTGCGGTCGGAGCAGCCACCGCTGGAGGTCCAGCCGATCCCCGCGTTGCGGAACATCGTCGTCGCGGTCGAGTGGCTGATCTTGCTGACCGCCGTGGCCGAGGCCCCCGCCGCGACCGCCGTGCCGGGCGCCGAGGCCAGCCCCGCGGTCAGGACGAGCGTGCCGAGGATCGTGTACGCCTTCGTTCTCATGGTGTACCCCTGGTGTCCGATGGTGCGCGGATGTCATGGACAGGCTAAACGGGAGATGATCCTCCGGAACAGATGACGGAGGCGACTTCCCGGCCGGTGTTCCGCGGGCGGCGCGCCCGGGCGTGAGCGGACCGGGGCGACGAGCGACCTGCTCAACTCCCCGGGCCGGCACGGTTTTTGACCCCAGCGGCCGGGGAAGGCACACGACGCCCGGCGAGGCCCGGCGGCCTCGCCGCGCCTCCGATCCGAGAGGACACCGCATGGACCCGATCGAGGCCCGCACCCGCTTCCACGCCCTGCGGGAGGCGGAGGGTCCGGTGACGGCCGCCGAACTCGACCAGATCTGGGCGGCGTTGGCGACCGTGCGGCCCGAGGAGATCCTCGGCGAGTGGCGGGGCGGCGAGTTCGTCACCGGCCACCCTCTCAACGGCACGCTGGAGAAAGCCGGTTGGTACGGCAAGACGTTCACCTCGGTGCACGACGCCAAGCCGCTGATCTGCCGGGGAGCGGACGGCGAGCTGTACTCCGACCGGGAGCTCGGCAAGGGTGAGGCGAGCCTGTGGACCGTCGAGTTCCGCGGCGAGTCGACGGCCACCATGGTGTACGACGGCCAGCCGGTGTTCGACCACTTCAAGCGGGTCGACGACGCCACCCTGATGGGCGTCATGAACGTCAAGGGCGTCCCCGCCGACGGGCCGTTCTTCTACTTCTTCCTGGAGCGCGCCGCCGGGTCCGGCGGCGCTTCCGCCGCCGGGCCGGGGCGGGGCGCGTGAGGCCCGTCCGCGCCGCGGTCGTCGCGGCCCCGGGCGAGCCGTTCGCCGTCCGCGACGCGCGGATCGAGGAGCCGCGGCCCCACGAGGTGCTGGTGCGGATGACCGCGGCGGGGCTGTGCCACACGGACCTGGCGATGCGGGCCACCTGGCCCGAGCCGCTCACCCCCATGGTCTTCGGCCACGAGGGCGCCGGCCTGGTCGAGGCGGTGGGCGCGGAGGTCACCGGCGTCGCCCCCGGGGACCAGGTCTGCCTGACGTTCGCCAGCTGCGGCACGTGCGAGCAGTGCGCGGCGGGCCACCCGGCCTACTGCCTCGACGCGCGGGCCCTGAACTTCTCCGGCGGGCGCGGCGACGGCAGCACCGCGCTCTCCCTCGACGGCGCCCCTCTGCACGGCGGCTTCTTCGGCCAGTCCAGCTTCGCCACCCACGCCGTCGTCCACGAACGCGGCGTGGTCGGGGCGCCCGCCGACCTGCCGGCCACGGTCCTCGCGCCGCTGGGCTGCGGCGGGCAGACGGGCGCCGGCACCGTGCTCAACCGGCTGCGCCCCGAGCCGGGCAGTTCGCTGGTGGTGCTCGGGGCCGGCGGGGTCGGGCTGAGCGCGCTGATGGCGGCGGTGGCCTCGGGCTGCGACCCGGTCGTCGCCGTCGACCCGGTGCCCTCGCGGCGGGTCCTGGCCACCGGGCTCGGGGCCAAGGCAGCCCTGGCCCCGGACGACGACCTGGTCACCGCGCTGCGTGACCTCACCGGTGGCGGTGCGCACCACGTCGTCGACACCACCGGGCGTCCGGAGATGATCCGCCGGGCCGTCGGGGCGTTGCGCCCCCGGGGCGAGCTGGCCCTGCTCGGGCTCGGCCCGGAGGTCGCCTTCGACGTGCAGAGCCTGCTCTACAAGGGGATCCGCGTCCACGGCGTGGTGGAGGGCGACTCCGATCCCGCCCGCTTCCTTCCGGAGCTGATCGGCCTGTACCGGCGGGGCCTGTTCCCGGTGGACCGGCTGGTCACCACGTTCCCCTTCGAGGAGATCGAGACGGCGGTGGCCGCGATGCGCGACGGCAGCGCGGTCAAGCCGGTTCTCACCTTCGGTTGACCGGCGCCCCGGCCACCGTGCGGCCGGCCTCGGACTCCGTGCGGTCCGTGCCGCCCGCGCGGTCCGTGCGGTCCGCGTGCGGAGTGCCGGGCAGCGCGAAGGGCCGCACCAGGCGGGAGGAGGCGGTGGACCGCAGCGCCAGGCGCAGCAGCAGGAAGCCCAGGACGCCTCCGAGCGTGTTGGCGAGCAGGTCGTCGGCGTCCGCGGAGCGGCCGTTGGCGAACAGCGCGTACATCAGCAGCTGGGTGAACTCGATCGTGGCGCTGAGCACGAGGCAGCGAAGCGCCGTGCCCTTCGCCGACAGCTCCGCGCGGGTCATCAGCGGGAGGAGGACGCCCAGCGGCACGAAGAGCAGCGCGTTCAGAGCGAAGCCGGGGTCCGCGGACAGGAGACCGAGGCCGGGGACGGGCTGGATCTGGCTGTACCAGGGGGCGAGGTTCTGGGCGCGGTCCACCACCACGGGGAACCAGGTGAGGTCGGCGAGGGCCGCCGCCCAGAGGCCAGCGAGCAGCCGGACCGGCACGGTCCTTCCCGACCAGCCCGGCCTCCCGCGTGCGGCCCGCAGGGCGAGCAGCAGCAGGAAGGCGAGCAGGAGGGGCGCCACGACCTCCCAGGACTCGATACGAAGGGTGTGACCGCCCATGACATGCTCCTCGTTGTGTTCAGTTCGATGACTCCGCCGGCGAGCACCACTCTTCCGGGCGGCCCGGCCGGAAGGATCCGGCCAAAGGCAGATCCTCGGCGCCTCGCTACGACTTTCGGCCGAGTGCTCGGCCCTCTTCTGGTGGCGGCCCTGTGCGGGCTGCTCCTGGTGGACCACCGGGCCGGTCTGGTCGGCACGGCGGGCGTGGCGGGCGTCAAGCTGCCCGTCGCCGCCGCGGCCGTGGCGCTCGTCGCCGCGGCACCGTGGCTCGGGGCGAGGGCCCTGCCGTGGGCGGCCGGTCTCGCCGGAGCGGCGTCGCTGGGCCTCTCGCTGTTCCTGCGGCTGGGTGCGGGGGACGGCGCCGCGCCGCTGACGTCCGACGAAGCCTTCGGCCTCACCGAGCCCGCGGCCCTGCTGGCGCTGCTGCTCCTGGTCGCCCTGCGCGGCCGGCGGCACGCGGCCCTGGCGTGCGTCCTGGTCCTGCAGCCGGCGATCGTGCTGCGGCCCCTGGCGATCGGAGTGAGCGACACCGGCCTGTTCATGGCGCTGTTCCTCGCGCTGGCGACCACCGCGGTGCTCGGGGCCGGGGTGGCCCGGCGGCTGGTCCTGGCGGACCGGCGGCACCGGGCGGCGGCGGTCCGGCTGGAGCAGCGCGCCGAGTTCGCCCGGGACCTGCACGACTTCGTCGCCCACCACGTCACCGGCATCGTGGTCCAGGCTCAGGGCGCGCTGGCGATCGCCGGGCGCAGACCCGAGCTGGTGCCGCCGGCGCTGGAGCGGATCGAGCGGGCGGGGTCGGAGGCGCTGGTCTCCATGCGGAAGATGGTCGGCATGCTGCGCGGCGAGGACGAGCTGCCGCCGGCCCCGTCGGCGGGCGTCGCCGAACTGCGATCGCTGGTCGAGCGGTTCTCCGCGGGAGGGCGCGCACGGGCGAGTCTGGTCCTGGAGGGCGTCTTCGACGACCTCCCCGTGGAGGTGGGCACCACCGTGCACCGCGTGGTGATGGAGGCGCTGACCAACGTCCGCAGGCACACCCGCGACTGCGCCGAGGTCGAAGTGCACGCGGTCCGCTCCGGGGACCTCGTCACCGTGCGGGTCGTCGACGACGGGCGGACGCTCCAGCCGTCGGGCGGCGGCTTCGGTCTGCGCGGACTCGCCGAGCGGGCCGCACTGGTCGGCGGTCGTTTCCGGGCGGGACCGGTGCCGGGCGGCGGCTGGGGCGTCGAGGTCGTCCTGCCCGCGGCCCCCGCCGCCTCCGCCGCGCCCTCCCCCGAGGTGGCCGCGTGACGATCCGGGTGCTGATCGCGGACGACCAGGTGATGGTCCGTACCGGGTTCGCGATGATCCTCGCCGCCGAGGACGACATCGAGGTCGTCGCCGAGGCGGGGGACGGCGTGCAGGCGGTGGAACTGGCCGGGCTGCACCGGCCCGACGTCGTGCTGATGGACATCCGCATGCCCCGGCTCGACGGGCTCGAGGCGATGCGCCGCCTGACCCGCCCGGGGGTCGCCGACCCGCCGAAGGTCGTGGTGGTCACCACCTTCGACGACGACGAGTACGTCCACCGCGCTCTGTCGCAGGGGGCCTGCGGGTTCCTGCTGAAGGACTCCGGTCCCGCCCTGCTGGTCGAGGCGATCCGGGCGGCCGCCTCGGGCGAGGCGCTGGTCGGCCCCTCGATCACCATGCGGCTGCTGCGCCGCCTGAGCCCTTCGGCGGGCGCGCACCGGGAACCCGCCGTGGCGCTGTCCGCCCGTGAACTGGACCTGGTCCGTCTGGTCGCCCGGGGCCTCACCAACGCGGAGATCGCGGCCGAACTGTCCATCTCCGTCGGCACGGTCAAGACCCACCTCGGCAACGTCCAGTCCAAGCTGCCGGCCCGCAACCGGGTGGAGATCGCCGCCTGGGCCTGGGAGACGGGCCTCGTCACCACGCGGTGACGGGAGGACCGTCCCCGACACGCGACGACGGGCGAGCACGGCACCCCACCACCACTCCCGGTGGCCCTGGCCGACCGGGTTGGCGCAAACCGGGCGGCCTGTCTGCTGGGCGTGCGTCTCGGGGCCCTCACCCCAGGCGCTTCGTTCAGCCGGAGCAAGCGGCTCCTCCGGACGGACGGCCCCCCGTCCCGCGCGGCCTCCACGCCGCCCTGCCCGCCCTGGCCGAGGCGGGCGGCGCACGGGGTCGAGGTGGAGCCGGCGGTCAGGGGCGCGGACTTCCTCGCCGTCCCGGTGGACGGGTTCCCGGGGTCGCGGAAGCCGCAGACCTCCGCGTTTCCGTGTGATTGACTGCTCCGCATGGCCCTCTCCCCGCATCCGCCCGTTCGGCCGTGACCGCCGAGCCGACCGCGGCCACCCGGCCACGCAACCGCCGGCAGCTCATCGTGGAGGCGGCCGGCCGGGCCTTCAGCGAACGCGGCTACCACCGGGCCTCCATGGAGGAGATCGCGGCCGGCGTGGGGATCACCGCGGCGGCCCTGTACCGGCACTTCCCGAACAAGTACGCCCTGTTCGCCGAGTGCGCCGACGTCATGATCGATCGGCTGGTCACCGCGTTGGACGAGGTTCCGGCCGGGGCTCCCCTGCCGGATGTGCTGACGGCCGTGGCCCGGGTGACGGTCGCGCACCGCGCGGCGGGCGGTGTGTACCGCTGGGAGGCCCGCTATCTGGACCGGGAGGACCGTCTGCGTCTGGGCGCCAAGTTCGGGCGCCTGATCCGGCGGGTCGACGAGGCGGTGCAGGGCGCGTACGCGCTTCCCGACAACCGGCTGCGGGCGGTGGCGGCGCTCGGGGCGATCGGGTCGGTCACGATGCACCACACCTCCCTCGCGCAGCGCCGCGCCGAGGACCTGCTGACGGCGTCCGCGCTGGGCGTGGCGGCGACCGATCCGATGACCGCGGTGCCGGGCGCCCGCTCCGTCGCACTGCCGGCCCGCCAGGCGCCGCGGACGCGGCGTGCGGAGATCCTGGCGGCCGCCATCCCGTTGTTCGCGCGGGACGGGTTCGCCGCCGTCACCAACGGGCAGATCGCGGAGGCCGTCGGGCTGACCCCGTCGGCGCTGTACCGGCACTACCCCGGGAAGGTCGACATCCTGGCGGCGGCCTGCCTTCAGGCGGCGGGTCTGCTCTCGCAGGCGGTGGAGGTCGGTCTCGACGGGGTGGCCGGTCCGCGCCAGGCGCTGGTGGCCCTGGCCGCGACGTACGTGGCGTACAGCTTCGAGTACACCGAGCTCACCAGCGTCGCCGAGGCCGAGCTGGCCGGGCTGCCGGCCGAGCTGCGGCGACCCCTGGTCCTGGCGCAGCGCGAGCACATAGCGGTGTGGGAGCAGCAGCTGCGGCTGGTGCGTCCGGAGCTCGATCCGCGCCGGGCCCGCGTGCTGGTGCACGCGGGCTTCGGCGTGGCCGTCGAGGCCGGACGCAGGGTGCGGTGGCGGGACACCCACGACCACCGTGCCGCGGTGACGGCGCTGGTCGTGGGCGCCCTCGGCCTGTGAAGGGCGTGGGCCCGGGGCCGGCGGGTCAGCCGGCCGCCCGGTTCCCGGTGGGGATGGTGATGGGAGTGGTGGTCGAGGAGCCGCCGTTGTTGAGGAACAGCATGGCCAGGCCGCGGATGAACTGGTCGACCATGTAGAACGTGCCGGGCATGACGGGCGACAGTCCTTCGCGGAACAGGATGTACGCGGGCCACGCGGTGCGGACCAGGGCCGCCGCCGCGTAGTCGCGCTTGAGGCCCAGCCAGTCCCCGACCTCGTCGCTGAGGACGTAGCGTACGAACTCGTTGAGGAAACCGCGGGTGACGCCGAGGTCGATCTGCGCGGTGAGCCCGAGCAGCACCTCGGCGAGGTCCTTGCCCTCGGTGGTGGGTGCCATGATCGGGGTGAGCACCTGTGCCGACTGCGCGTGCGCGGCCGCCCAGGTCTGCGGGATGTACTCGTCCGGGACCCCGAGCAGGTGCAGGGCGACCTGCCAGGAGTGCAGGAACGCCTCCTGGTCCGCCGCCGGGAAGGGGATCCGCCAGTCCGTCAGCTTGCTGTGCACGTAGGTGCCGAGGCTGTGGAAGGTGACCAGGATGTCGGCGGCACTGATCGGGATGGTCTGGTCGGCGCCCGCCTTCCAGTGCGGCGACTGGGGCAGCAGGTGACGCACCGCGGCGTGCACCAGCCGGGTCTTGTTGGCGGTGACGACGAACTGCCCCGACGGCTCGAAGGCGCGCAGCTGGGACAGGTCGTAGCCGAAGGTGAACGTCTTGGCCGCGCGGTCCTGCATGTCGGCGCCGCCCGCGGACCAGTACACGCTTCTGGCCTCGCGGGGGATCACGGTGCTCATGATGCCGCTGCCGAGGCCGTACAGCATGAACAGGTAGGTGTCCCTGCGCCGGTTGAAGTCGGCGGCGCGCCGCAGTTTGGTGAGGTCGGCCCAGGCCGGCAGCGTGTTCACCTGCCGCAGGTGCGCGGCCAGTTCGGCCGGCAGGCCGCTGGGCAGCGGGTCGCCGTTGTTCACCCACTTCGCCATCGCCGTGTTGATCGCGGGCACCTGGCCGTTGTCGAGCAGCGAGGCCATCAGGGGATCGGTCGCGGCGTCCCAGATCCACTCGGGGTCGGCGCCCGCTCCGCTTCCGGCGACCGAGTCGGCCGACGACCAGGCCCACGCCTTGGGACCCTCCAACGCGCCCACGAGGCCGAGCGCGGCGCCGAGGGACAGGACTCTGCGCCTGTTGAGATTCTCCATTGACTTACCCGCTTCCCTGCTGGGCCGGACGGCGCTTCACGCCGTTCTCACTTGCCAGTTGCGAGACGATCGCACTTCGGGTCGTGCCGGGATATGTGATTTCTCATTAACATAGCGAGCCTTGTGGTCGTCGGCAATGGTCGTGACAAGGGGTCCCGGAGCCCTCGGCGAAGCCCCGCGACACTTCGGCGCACCCACCCGGCCGCCGGGCAACTCCGTTCACCCTGAGCCCCGTTGACCCCGGCCAAGTCATTGACGCTGCGGGCGGGCGGTGATTCACTCCGGGGCTGAGAGCGCTCTCAAACGCGGTTGAGGATCAGCCGCGATCCGTCTTGCCCCACCACATGCAGGGAGAGCCGTGTCCGTGATTCCCTCTCGTCGTGCCGTCCTCCGCACCGCGGCGGCGGCCGCCGCCGCGGTGCCGTTGGGCGGCGCCGCAGGATCGGCCTTCGCGTCGCCGGCCTCCGCCGACCGGGGCGACCGGGGCGCCGCCGGCCACGGGGCGGCCGGTCTGGGGCCGAACGTCCTCGTCTTCGACCCCTCGATGGGCGACGCCGCCATCCAGGAGCGGATCGACGCCGTCTTCAAGGTCCAGGAGGCCAACCAGTTCGGCACCGAGCGGTTCGCCCTGGCGTTCAGGCCCGGCACCTACGAGCTCGAGATCAACGTCGGCTTCTACACGCACGTCCTCGGCCTCGGCGACAGCCCCGACGACGTCGTGATCAAGGGTCACGTGACCGCCGACGCCCAGTGGTTCGAGGGCAACGCCACGCAGAACTTCTGGCGGGCCTGCGAGAACCTGACCATCGTGCCGCCGGACGGCCTCGACCGCTGGGCCGTCTCCCAGGCGGCGCCGATGCGCCGGTGCCACGTCAAGGGCGACATGATCCTGATGCCGAGCCCGCCCGGCAACGGGTGGTCCAGCGGCGGCTTCCTGGCCGACAGCCTGGTGACCGGCACCATCAACGCCGGCTCGCAGCAGCAGTGGCTGTCCCGCAACGACACCGTCGGCCGCTGGAAGGACGCCCAGTGGAACATGGTCTTCCTCGGCGTCCGCGGCGCACCGGAGACCAGCTACCCGGCCCCGCCGATCACCACCCTGGACCGCACCCCGGTGATCCGGGAGAAGCCGTTCCTGACCGTCGACCGCAGGGGCGCCTACCAGGTCTTCGTGCCCGCGCTGCGGCACGACACCGCCGGCACCAGCTGGGAGAACGGGCCGGCCGCCGGCCGCCACATCTCCCTGAGCAGGTTCCACGTGGCGCGGCCGGGCGACTCCGTCACGCGGATCAACGCGGCACTCGCCTCCGGCAAGCACCTGCTACTCACCCCCGGCGTCTACCGGCTGTCGAAGCCGCTGCGGGTCACCCGTCCGGGCACCGTGGTCCTCGGTCTCGGACTGGCCACGCTGCAGGCCGTCGACGGCAACTCGCTCATCGAGGTCTCCGACGTCGGCGACGTCTCCGTGGCCGGCCTGATGCTGGAGGCGGCCTCCGCCCACTCCCCGGTGCTGCTGCGGGTCGGCGACGGCCGCAGCCGCAGGAACCACGCGCACCACCCCACCGTGCTGTCGGACGTCTTCGTGCGCATCGGCGGATCCGTCCCCGGCGGGGCCGGGGTGTCGATCCAGATCGACAGCAACGACGTGATCACCGACCACATCTGGGCCTGGCGCGGCG
Organism: Streptomyces sp. NPDC056600; assembly: GCF_042792855.1. NCBI lineage: Bacteria > Bacillati > Actinomycetota > Actinomycetes > Kitasatosporales > Streptomycetaceae > Streptomyces > Streptomyces sp. NPDC056600. The sequence goes on along the minus strand of NZ_JBHTVQ010000028.1, from coordinate 66,637 downwards.
ACCACGGCCTCGACGGCACGGTCGGCTGGTCGGTCAACCCGGCCGGCGTCGGCTTCCTCGTCAACGGCGACCGGGTCACCGCCTACGGCCTCTTCGTCGAGCACTACCAGGACCACGAGGTCGTCTGGAAGGGCGAGAAGGGCCGCACCTACTTCTTCCAGAACGAACACCCGTACGACGTCCCGACCCAGTCGGCGTGGCGACGCGGCTCCACCAACGGCTACGCCGCCTACAAGGTCGCCGACGACGTCAGGGACCACAAGGCCTGGGGCCTCGGCAGCTACGCCTTCTTCAACCTCAACGCCGACATCTACACCGACCGCGCCTTCGAGGTCCCCGACACCCCGGGCGTCGTCCTGACCTCGATGGTGACCGCCTGCCTCAACGGACCGGGCGGCGGCGGCATCCTGCACACGGTGAACAAGGCGGGCGACCCCGTCACCAACGGGTTCGCGCTGCACTGGATGAAGTCCTACTCCAACGGCGTCGCCACGTACTGACCGGCCGCACCGGTCCGGCGAGCCCTCCGCTCCCCCGTCACGGGGGCGGAGGGCTCGCGGGCCGTTGGGTCGGGACGCGCGGCTCAGACCGCCTCGCGCGGCGGCGCCGACGCGTCGCCCTCTCCCCTGTCCCCGGTCCTCGCCCGCGGGCCGCCGGAACCGCCCGCACCGTCCGCACCGGCGGTGGCGGGCCGCAGGAACCAGCGCCGCGCCGAGACGAGCCACCAGGCGCCACAGAAGGCGACGACCACGCCGACCGCAACGGGCGCGTAGTTGAAGGTGCCGGCGGTGACCGGCGAGCTCTGCGGCAGCATGAACAGCACCGTGATCACCAGCACCCACGCCACGGCCACGGTGCCCACCACGCCGGACCACCGGCCCAGGTGCCAGGGCCCCCGCTCGAACCGGTCGCCCTGCCGCAGCCGCAGGTAGGTGGGGATGACGTAGGCGATGTAGAGACCGATGGTGGCGATGGAGGTGACCGCCGCATAGGCGGTGGTGTTCCACAGGTACGGCAGGCCGAGGACGAACGCTCCTCCGGCGGCCAGCCACACCGCGTTGGTGGGCGTGCGGGTCGCCGGGTCGAGCCGGTGCCACACCCGGGAGAACGGCAGCGCCCCGTCCCGTGAGAAGGCATAGATCATACGGGAGTTGGCGGTGACGGACGCCATGCCGCAGAAGAACTGGGCGACGATCACGACCAGCAGCAGCCAGGTGCCCGCTGCCTCCCCCAGCGCGTCCATGAGGATCTGCGCCGGGGGCACCCCGGTGCTCGAGGCGAGGGCCCCGTCGTAGGACTGGATGGCGAAGGTGAAGCCGAGCAGCAGCACGAAACCGGCGGCCAGGGAGACCAGGATGGAGCGGACGATGCCCCGGGGACCGGCGACCGAGGCGCCCACCGTCTCCTCTGTCATGTGGGCGGAGGCGTCGTAACCGGTGAACGTGTACTGCGCCATCAGCAGGCCGATCAGCACCACGTAGACGCTGCTCGAGAAGCCGGTGTTGTTGACGAACTCGCCGAAGACGAAGCCCGCCGACCGGTGCTGGTCGGGGACGAGCACCAGGGCCCCGCAGACGACGGCCACGCCGAGGATGTGCCACCAGATCGACACCTCGTTGAGGAAGGCGACGATGCGGACGCCGAAGGTGTTCAGCAGCCCGTGCAGCACGAGGATGATCCCGAACAGGGTGATGGTGTGGCCGGGCGTGGCCCCGAAACCGAGACGGAGATCGAGCCAGGCGTTGAGGAAGGTGGCGGCGCCGAAGTCGACGCCCGCGGTGACCGCGATCTGGCCCAGCGTGTTGAACCAGCCGGTGAACCAGGCCCAGGCCGCCGCGGAGCGGGCGGGAGCCATGCGGTGCGCCCAGAAGTACAGGCCGGCGCTGGTCGGGTAGGCGGAGCAGACCTCGGCCATCGACAGACCCACGAACAGCGTCATGAGGCCGACGAACAGCCAGCCCCACATGATCACCGCCGGACCGCCGGTGTTCATGCCGTAGCCGTACAGGGTCATGCAGCCGGACAGGATCGAGATGATCGTGAAGCTGACGCCGAAGTTGGCGCGGCTCGACATCGAGCGCGAGAGCGTCTGCCGGTAGCCGAGCTGTTCGAGGCGCTCCTCGTCGGAGAGGGGAGATTCGTCGTGAGTCATGGGGACGCACCCTTCGCACATCGGGGGGTGGTTTCCGCGGGAACAACACCTGTGCCCGGTCACAGTAGGCCCGCGGAACCGGCGGGCGAAGAGTGCGTTCACCCCGGCGCGCGCGCGTGGGCCGCGAGTGAGCATGGAACGGCCAACAGTGAGCACCGAACGGACTGGTGACTGAGCAACAGGTCACGACACCGTGCCTCCCACGGACAGACGTGCGAGGAGGCTTCGGATGACGGAACAGGACGTGATCGTGATCGGCGCGGGACCGGTCGGTCTGGCGACGGCGATGTCGCTGGCCGGGCAGGGACTGCGGGTCACGGTGCTGGAGCGGGACGGCGCCGAACCGGGCGACGCGCCCGGCGGCACGGGGCGGGACGGCGCCGGCCGTGCGGGAGGGGACGCCGCGGAGCGGGCCTGGGAGCACTGGCGCCGGCCCGGCGTCTCCCAGTTCCGCCAGCCGCACATCCTGCTGCCGGCCGGTTCCGCGCTGCTGCGCGCCCGGCTGCCGCAGGTCGCCGACGCGCTGGAGGAAACAGACCCGCTGCGGCTCAACATAGCCGGGGCGGCATGGGAGTTGCCGGGTATGGGCGGTCCGCTGCCCGGGGACGAACGCTACGACACCCTCACCGCGCGCCGCCCCGTGCTGGACGCGGCCTTCGCCGCGGCGGCCGCGGCCACCCCGGGGGTGACCGTGCGCCGGGGCGCCGCCGTGACCGGGCTGCTCACCGGCGCGGCGCGGGCCGAGGGGCGCCCGCACGTGAGCGGCGTGGTGACCGGGCCGGGCGAGGAACTGCACGCGGACCTCGTGGTGGACGCCGGCGGCCGCAACTCCCCCGTGCACGCGCTGGTGGCCGGGCTCGGCGGACCGCCGCCCGCCGAGGAGCGCGCCGAGTCGGGCTTCGTCTACTACGCACGCACCTACCGCGCCCCGGGTGGCGCGCCGCCCCAGCCCCTCTGGCCGCTCGTCCACCACGAGGGCGTGTCCACCATCGTGATCCCGGCCGACCACGAGACCTGGTCCGTGGTCCTGGTGGTCTCCAGCCGGGACCACGCCCTGAAGGCCCTGCGCGAGCCGGCCGCCTGGGAGCGGGCGGCGCGGCTGCTCCCCGAGTTGGCGGGCCGCACGGACGGCGAACCGATCACCGCGCCGCAGGCCATGGCGGGCCTGCACAGCCGGATCCGCCGGACCGTGGTGGACGGCCTGCCGGTGGTGACCGGGCTGGTCCACGCCGGCGACGCCTGGGCCGCCACCGACCCGCAGTTCGGGCTCGGCCTGTCGATGGGTCTGACCCACGCCGTCGCCCTCGCCGACACGGTCGCCAAGACCGGCCTGGCCGACGCGACGGAGCTGGCGCTGCGCTTCGACGAGGTCACCGAGGCGACGCTCACGCCCGTCTACGCCCGGCTGCGGGAGTGGGACCGGCACCGGATCGCCGAGATCGACGCCGTGATCGACGGCCGCGCCTACGAGACCGACGGCCCCGGCTGGCACCTCACCAACGCGCTCGACGGCATCAAGCTCGCCGACCCGGACGTGCTGCGGGCGATGACCGAGGTCGCCTGCATGCTCGACTCCCCGGAGAGCGCGTTCGCCGCCCCGGGCCTGGTGGAACGCGCGCTCACCCTGAACGGCGGCCCCGCGTGGACCTGGCCGGGCCCGTCCCGCGCCGAGGTGCTGGCCGCGGCCCGGGCCGCGTGACCTCGGCCGACCCGCCGTTCGACATCCCCGTCACCCTCCCAGGCGTGCGCAGGACAGCCCTGCCCGCCGACCGAAAGGACACCGTGCACCACCGTCTTCCCACCGCGCTCACCCTCTCCGTCGTCCTGGCCGCCGGCCTGCTGACGACCGCCTGCGGCGGCTCCGCCGCGGACCCGGAGGCCGCCGACCCTGCCGCCGCGGCCACCCAGGGCCAGGACTCCGCCGGCGGCGCCGAGGCCTCCGACGGGGCGGCCTCCGGCGAGTCCCCGGCCGCCGGCCGTGACGACGCCGGTGACGGCGACGCGTCGGGCACGGCCGCGGACACGTCCGGCGGCGCCGCGGCCGACGGGTCCGGCGCCGGGCGTGACTGCGGCACCGGCGATCTGACATGGTCGGCCAGGCACCGGACCCAGGCGGGCGGTTACCTGCAGATCTCCGCCACCGCGAAGCCCGGTGTCACCTGCGTCCTGCCGGCGGGGCTCCCGGTCGTGGCGTTCGGCTCCGGCGGCATCCAGGCCGGCCCCGCCGAGCAGTCCGCCGGCGACGCGATCACCCTCGCCCGCGGAAGGACGCTCTACGCGGGCGTCAGCCCGAAGACGAGCAGCGGCGACGCGGGCACGCAGTTCGGCACCGTCATCGTCGCGGTGAGCGAGGGAGACCCCGACCCCGTCTCCCTCAGGATCGACCCTGTCGTCGTCGACGCGCCGGTGGTGACGAGCTGGCACACCGACCCGGCGGACGCCGTACCGCTCGCCCAGTGACCACTCCGGCCGCCGCCCGGGCCCCGAGGGGGCGTGGGCGGCGGCCGGTCGTGCAGCGTTCGCGTCGGCGCGTTCGGGCCGGTGCGTTCGGGTCGGTGCGGGGCGGTTCAGGCGGGGTCCACGCCGTGGCTGATCAGCCAGGCCAGCGGGTCGATGGCTCCGCCGCCGCCCGAGTGGACCTCGAGGTGGAGGTGCGGACCACTGGAGTTGCCCGTGTCACCGGAGTAGGCGATGGTGTCGCCCGCCTTGACCACCGCTCCGGGGGTCAGTTTCCAGCTGGCGAGGTGGCAGTACCAGGTCTCCGTGCCGTCCTTGGCGGTCACGATCACCATGTTGCCGAGCGCACTGTTCACCTTGTGGCTCACCACCCCGTCGGTGACCGCGAACACCGGGGTGCCGTAGGAGACGGGGAAGTCGATGCCGGTGTGCCCGCGGGCCCATCTGGACCCCGCCGCCCCGTAGTAGGCGCTCAGCCCTCGCCGGTCGACCGGGCTGACGAACTTCGGCCGCAGCCGCTCCTTCTTGGCGGCCTCCTGGGCCGCCTTCTTCATCTCCGCCTGGCGCCGCTCCGCGAGGTCCTCGCGCTCCTGCTCGCGGCTGGCCCGGCCCCCGAAGTCGTTGGCCGCGGCCGTGATGCCGCCGAGCTGGGCGGCGAACTCGTCCTCGTAGGAGGGCTTCACCGGTCTGGGGTCCGACCCGGAGGCCGCCGAGGCGTCGGTGGACCCGTCCGTGGACACGCTGGCCATCGCGGCCGCGGTCACCCCCATCACGCACGCCGAGGGCACCGCCACCCGCAGCAGCGCGGACCGACGGACCGGTGCGCGGCGGCGGCGCCGGGAACCGGCGTGGGGCGGGGCGAGCGTCGAGGCGGCGAGGGCGTCCTGCGCGTCGTGGTCGCCGGTGCGCTGCTCGGGTACGGAGGCCGTGGAGGCACCGTCCGCGCCCGGGTCGCCACCGCCGGACCCCGCGGTGTCCCAGGAGCCGGTGTCCCAGGAGCCAGTGTCTGCGGAGCCCGTGTCCCAGGAGCCGGCGCCGAACGAGCCCGTGTCCCAGGAGCCGGCGTCGAACGAGCCCGTGTCCCAGAAGCCCGTGGCGTACGCGCCCGTGCCGGCCGCACCGGTGTCGTATCCACCCGTCGCGAACGCTCCGGTCGGGTGGGCCCCGGTGCCGTACGTCCCCGTTCCGTACGCGCCCGTGCCGTACGCCCCACCGGCGAACGTGCCGGTGTCGTGGCCGGCGAACCGGCCCTCGGTCTCGGCGAAGTACTGTGCCGCGTAAGCGTCGTAGGGCGCCCCACGGGCACCGTCCGTCCAGGGCTCCCCCGACGCGCCGTTCGCCTGCGGGGTCGTCTCTGCCGACGAATGACGCTCGTCCACCGGTCCTCTTCCGCTCGACGCCAGGGCCTGCCGGAGCAGTGCGGCGAGTGTACCGACATCTCCGACAGGCCCCTACGCCGACGCGAGCAACTTACGGCTCGTGCACCGTAGTTGACTGAGCGTCACTTCACCAGGCCGGGCGCGCGCAGCATCTCGGGCGGGACGCCCCACGCGTCGACGAGGTCGACCGCCAGCGGCCGGACCTTGCGGCACAGGGCGTTCACCTCCCGGCTGACGGCCTTGGACCGCTGGACCGTGAGCCGGCCGTGCTCCATGAACCAGGCCCGGTCCTCCTCTATCGTCGACAGGGCGAACAGGTCGCACATCAGGTTCAGCGCCGTCCTGTTGCCGCCCTCCGGCAGCGCCCGCACCTTCTCCACGAACGCCTCCAGCACCAGCCGCTCGACGTGCGCGCGGGCGACGGCGATGACGTGGTCCTGCACCTGCGAGAAGACGACGCCCGCGTTGCGTTTCTGGGCGATCCCCCGCTTCAGCCGGCGGGCCAGGCCCGCGAGCATGTGCTCCTCGCGGAAGCGGAGCATGGCGAGCTGGTACTCCGGGTCCAGCAGACCGGCCTCCCGGTCCCAGTCGTCGCCCCCGGGCAACAGGTCGCGGACCCGTTCGAGCAGTTTGTGGGCCGACGTCTTCTCGATCACCGTCTCCACCGCGAGACCGGCCACGTAACGGACCATGCCGAGCTGGTCCAGGTCCTCGAACTCGCTGGCGTAGTGGGTGAGCAGGCCCTTGGCCACCAGCTGGAGCAGGACGTGGTTGTCGCCCTCGAAGGTGGTGAAGATGTCGCTGTCGGCCTTCAGGGCGGCGAACCGGTTCACCGAGAGGTACCCGGCGCCGCCACACGCCTCGCGGCACTCCTGGACGACCCGGGTGGCGTGCCAGGTGCCGAGCGCCTTGGTCCCGGCGGCCCGCGCCTCCAGCAGGCGCCGTGCCTGCGGGTCGTCCTCGGTGCCGGAGAACACGTCGTGCAGCTGGGCCCGCAGGACGTCCTGCGCGAAGTGCAGCGCGTAGGTGCGCGCGACCAGCGGCAGCAGGCGGCGCTGGTGCAGCCCGTAGTCGAGGAGCAGCTGCTCCCGCGTGTCCGACTCCGCCTCGAACTGCCGCCGCCGCACGGAGTACTTGACCGCGATGGCGAGTGCGACCTTGGCGACGTTGATCCCCGCGCCGGCGACGCTGACGCGGCCCTGCACGAGGGTGCCGAGCATGGTGAAGAAGCGCCGGTGGGGGTTCTCGATGGAGCTCTCGTAGACGCCTTCGGGCGTGACGTCGGCGAACCGGTTGAGCAGCGCCTCGCGCGGCACCCGGACGCCGTCGAACCTGATGCGGCCGTTGTCCACGCCGTTGAGGCCCATCTTGCGGCCGTCGTCCTCGATGGAGACGCCGGGCGCGGGCTCGCCGCCGATCCTGATCGGTACGACGAACGCGTGCACGCCCTCGGAGCGGCCGCCCACCTCGAGCTGGGCGAAGACGACCGCCAGCTCGCCGTGTCGGGCCGCGTTGCCGATGTAGTCCTTGCGTGCCTCGTCATCCCGGGTGGTGATGACGAACTCCTGGGCGTCGGGGTCGTACGTCGCGACGGTCCCCAGTGCCTGGACGTTGGATCCGTGCCCCGTCTCGGTCATCGCGAAGCAGCCCATCAGCCGCCCGGTGACCAGGTCGGGCAGGTACGCCTCGTGGTGCCGCCGGGTGCCCAGGTGCAGGATCGCGCCGCCGAAGAGCCCGAACTGCACGCCGACCTTCACCAGCACGGACAGGTCGCCGAAGGCGAGGGTCTCGAACGCGGCGATGGAGGCTCCGACATCGCCGCCCCCGCCGTACTCACGGGGGAAGCCCATGCCGGTCTGGCCGGTGGCGGCCATCTCGACCACCAGCTCGCGCACCCGCTCACGGAAGGCGTCGAGGTCGAGGGCGTCGGCCTCCTCCAGGACGGAGGCGTGCCTCACCAGGTTGGTGCGGACGAGGTCGCGGATCTCGGAGTACCCGCCGTCGAGCACCTCGGTCAGTGCCGGGACGTCGATCTCGGGTTGCGTCCAACCGGTCTCGGAAGTCTGGGTAGCGTCGGTGGCCATGCCCCTTCGCTACCCCGGTCCGGGCAGGTCAAGCGGTAGGCCGCGGCAGTTGGGGCCGTTCGGGCGACACGCGGCGGGCCCCGCTCCGCGGCGGGGCGACGACTCGCTCCTGCTGTGCGACGACACCGACGCGGTACTCTCGGCCAGGCCTGAGGAACGCCGGCTCTTCTTCAGGACGCTGCGGCGCAGCGCGGCACGAACGGACAGGTGCCGGTGGGCTCGTTCGGCCCGGCCGACCGGGTGCTCAGCCTCCGCCGAGCGGGTGCGACGGACAAGGAGGCGCCCACCGTGAGGATCACCGTTGACGGGTGGACGGCGGCGGTCGCGGGCGATCCGCTGCCCGTCCTCCCGCGGTTCGACTTCCGCGAGTTCCGCGTGCGCGTCGCCGAGTACGCGAGTGCCGGGGAGCGGCAGCGGTTCCTCGCGGACACCTTCGGCAGTGGTCCCTGGCTGTGGGACACCCCCGACGAACTGCGCTTCGACCGGGTCGGCCGGCAACTGGTGGGCGCCGAGTTCCAGATCCCCGGGATGCTCGTCGATCCCGACGACGAGGCCCGCCTGCCCTGTGGGCCACCGGTCACGGCGGGTGGGCTGCGTGCGGACGAGGTCCGTGACTTCCGCCTCGAGGTATCCACGGAGTTCCTCCGTGGACCCGAGGACACCTCGCTCACCTGTCTGCGCGACCTCGACGTGCTCGACGAACCGTTGGAGGCCCGTGTCGGGATCGCCCCCGGCCTGGCTCTCCTGGTGCAGCACGGCACGATCGTCGGCTGGAGTCTCGCCGACCCCGCCCGGTACCTGACCACCGCTTTCACCGCCCCCGATCCCGCCCCGCCCTCCCCCGCCGTCCGTCGGCTGCTCACCGAGTCCCTGGACCTGATCACCACTCCGCTGCTGGACGCGGTGAGGGACCGGGTCCCGGCGGCCCTGCACCGGCTCGGCGAACTCGAGGCCGCCCTGCGGAGCCTGGACGAGGACCGCCGCCGCGCCGATGCCCTCCTGGCGTTCGTCGGCGAACTGCTGGAGGACCACGCACGGTGACACGGCACGTCCTTGTGGAGTCGGCGCACAGCCGGCAGGCGTCGGGTGAGGCCGGGCGTCCATGCGACTGAACCTCGGTGACGACTGGCACGCGACGGTGACCGGCGAGCCGTTGCGCGCCACGCCCCGCTTCGCCGACGGCACCCTGGACCTCGGCCCGTGGAACGACTCGGGCGAGCGCGTCCGGTTCCTCGCCGGCACCTTCGGCAGTGAGCCCCACCTATGGGACGACCCGGACGTCCTCCGTTTCGATCCGGACACCAGGACGTTGGCGGGGGCCGAGTTCCAGATGCCTCAGGAGGCCGTCCCGGCCGACGAGGCCGCCCGTGTCCCGCTCGCCCCGGCAGTCGTCCCGGGAGGGCTGCGGGCGGAGCAGGTCCGGGACTTCCGCCACCCGATGAGCACGGTGCTCTGCCGGGCCCCCGGCGACACCGTGCTGACCTGCCTGCGCGACCTCGCGGTCCTCGACGAGGCGCTGGACGCCCGCATCGGCATCGCCCCGGACGTGGCCCTCCTCGTCCAGTGCGGCGCCGTCGTCGGCTGGAGCCTGACCGACCCGGTCCGTCACGTGACCACCGGCTTCGCGGCCCCCGCCCCCGAACCGCCGGCTCCCGCCACCCGCCGCCTGTTCAGCGAGTGCCTCGACCTGATCACCGTCCCCGCCCTGGTCGACGGCCTGGTGGACGGCGAGCCGGCTGCCCTGGCCCGTCTTCACGCCGCCGACGACGCCCTGCGCACCCAGCGCGAGGACCGACAACGCGCTCACGCGTTGCGGGAGTTGATCTCCACCTACGTGGCGGACCACGGAGGCCGGTGACGGCCGGGGCAACCCGTCGGGGCGCAGGGAACGAGCACGGTGGCTCCCGGTCCCGCCGGGTCGCCCGCGCTCAGTCGGACAGTGCCGCCTGCCATGTCCACGAGGTCTTGCGGGGCAGACCGTCCAGGTCTCCGCGTCCGGTGCACCACAGCAGCACCCGGGCGGGTTCGCCGGTCGGGGCGTCGGGGAAGAGGCGCTCGAGCACGGCCGCGCACAGCCGTGCCGGCGGCGTCCAGTCCACGCCCAGCCCGCGGGTGATGTCGTGGGTGTGCAACAGGGTCTCGGCGACGCCCATCGCCGCGAACCCCGTCGGGTCGCACGGACCCCAGTGCCAGGCCCGCAGGGACGGGTCGGCGGTCGCCAGAGCGCTGCCGAGCAGCTCCCCGCAGGCTGCGGCCACCTGCAGAACCTCGGCAGGCGGGGCGGTGGGGTGCACGCACAGATCGAAGGGCAGGTAGGCGTCGGCCGGGCGCGCGGCGAGCTGGCCCGCGTAGGCCAGCAGGTCGTGGCCGATGTGCACGGCCGTCTCCCGGCAGCTCCACTCCAGCGGACCGGCCGGCACCGTCCAGCCCTCGCCCGTACGCGGTCCCAGCACCTCCAGCATCTGCGCCACGGCGGCCCGCACGTCCCGGTGGTCCACTCGGTGCTCCTCGCAGGGCTCGTCGCCCCGCCGACCGGCACGACGGAGCAGTCGGCGCCAACCCTAGGAGCAGCAGGGCGAGTTGGCTCAATGACGCACCTTGACTGGTACAGACCAATGCGATTGAGTGTGGGCTCCACACCCCCCACCACGGCCGTCCCCCACACCACGGCCGGCCCGGTCGCGTGCGTCGGTACGCGGTCCGCCCCGGTCGTCACGGCGGGTTCGGCCTCCGTTCGCAGGGAGTTGACCTCGTGTCGAAACGCCGCCTGTCCGCCGCCGTCGCCGTTCTCGCCCTGTCCGCCGCCACGCCCGTGCTCCTGCCGGCGACCGAGGCCTCCGCGGCCGCCTGCTCCAGCTACCCCAGCTGGGTCGCCGGGAAGTCCTACGCCACCGGCGCCATCGTGCGCTACACGGACGGCAAGGCCTACATCGCCGAGCACGACAACCCCGGTTACGACCCGACCATCAGCACCTGGTACTGGGACCCCTACGCCTGTGACAGCGGCTCCGGCACGCCGGTCGGCTCGTTCGTCGTCAGCCAGACGCAGTTCAACCAGATGTTCCCGAACCGGAGTTCCTTCTACTCCTACAGCGGCCTGACCGCCGCGCTCAGCGCCTTCCCCGGTTTCGCCACCACCGGGGACGACGCCACCAAGAAGCGCGAGGCCGCCGCGTTCCTGGCCAACGTGAGCCACGAGACCGGCGGGCTGGTCCACGTCGTCGAGCAGAACACCGCCAACTACCCGCACTACTGCGACACCAGCCAGTGGTACGGCTGTCCCGCGGGCCAGGCCGCCTACTACGGCCGCGGCCCCATCCAGCTCAGCTGGAACTTCAACTACAAGGCGGCGGGCGACGCGCTGGGCATCAACCTGCTGAACGACCCGTGGCTCGTGGAGCGGGACGCGGCCGTCGCGTGGAAGACCGGCCTCTGGTACTGGAACACCCAGAGCGGCCCCGGCAGCATGACGCCGCACAACGCCATGGTGAACGGCGCCGGCTTCGGCCAGACCATCCGCTCCATCAACGGCTCGCTGGAGTGCGACGGCAGGAACCCGGCCCAGGTGCAGAGCCGGGTCAGCACCTACCAGCGCTTCGCGCAGATCCTCGGCGTCGACCCGGGCGGCAACCTGTACTGCTGAGCCCCGCTCCGGCCGCCGCCCCCACCCCGCCCGGGTGGGGGCGGCGCCGTTCGCGGCCGGCGGAGTCGCCGGGCCCGGCTAGTGGATCAGGGCGTTCGCCGCGATGATCAACAGGCCGAGCAGCATGTCCATGCCCCCCGCGCGCAGGGAGGGCGGCCAGCGGCGGCCGGCGACGCGGGCGGCCCGCACCCCCACGCCGAACAGCGCGACGGTGTTCAGCAGCAGGGCCACGTCCACGGCCGTCTCCTCGGCCCACCATCCGGCCAGCGCGGCCAGGAGCAGGGCCACCGTGGGCAGCACCGCCACGACCAGCGGCCACTCGGCGGCCACCGCCCGCCGCCTGGTCGGGCCCGCTCCCCCGCGGACGTAGGCGCGGTGGGCGATGACGTGCGCGTACCCGTGGGCGGCGGCCGACGCCACCGCCGTGAGCACCACCCAGAACGCGTCCGAGCCGGGATCGGCCGTCTCGCCCGTCGAGTCCAGCGCGGAGATCATGGCGCTGGCCAGCACCAGTCCGTACGTCCCGCTGAACAGCCACTGCTCCGGCATGCCGCGCCGGGGCACGGCTCCGGGCGCGCCGCCCTCACGGCCGGCGTCGTCCGCGTGGTCGGGCATCGCATCGCCTCGGTGGGGGGCAGGGGCTGGGCCCGCACATGCTCGCCCAGGAGGTGGTCGGCGGCCCCGACGCCACGCGGGCGAGCGCGGACGGTCCGCCCGAAGGGGCGCACCGCCTCCCCGTCGCCGCCCCGTCCCCCTCCCTCAGACGGATCTCCCCGTCAGACGGTTCTCGCCGTCATCACCCCGAATCCGGCGATGTACTCCCGGATCGGCCGGTAGTACTGCGTGTCGACCGCGTACCGTCCCGCCGCGCCGAGCGCGGCGAAGGCGGCCACCCAGGTGCGGACCTCGTGGGCGGAGTTGCCCGCGTCCGCCGCCATCTTCTCGGGATCCATGGTGTCGATCGCCGTCAGGTCCCCGGAGGCCAGGGTCTTCATCAGCGCCCGGTCCCACTCCGGGTTGAGGTCGCGGATCGTGGCGGTGCCGGCCGCGAACGCCCGGCCGGCCTCGATGACGCGCTGCTGGCGGGCGTCGCGCGCCGCGGCGGTGGGGTGGCGTCCGTCGAGCAGCAGCTTGCGCGCCGGTTCGTCGGCGGTGGCCCACTGCGGCACCGGCGGGTCGTGGGAGAGTCCGCCGGAGCCGATCACCAGGACGCGCTCGTCGAGGGTGGCCAGGAACGAGCCGACGGCCTCGCCCAGCAGGCGGACCCGGCGCATGGAGGTGAACGGCTTCGCCACCCCGTTGACGAAGACCGGGACGGTCGGCACGGTGTCGATGCCGCCGAGAAGGATCTCCAGCGGCTGGACCGCCCCGTGGTCGATCTCCATCCGCCGGGAGATCGCCACGTCGAGGTCGCGGTCGATCACGTGCTGGGCAAGCCGTTCGGCGAGTTCGGCCGGAACGTCGAGCGGTCCTTCGGCGGTGCCGTAGTCGCCGACGCCGAGGGCTTCGAAACCGATGCAGAACGGCGGCATCAGGTCGTGGAAGAAGCCGTTGTAGTGATCGGGGGCGAAGGCGACCACCAGGGTCGGGTCGTAGTCCTGGACGAAGGATCGGGCCTGCGCGAAGGCCGCGTCGACCTCCGCCTTGACCTCGGCCGGCGGGTCGTTGAACTCGAGCAGGGGCGAGTGCGACATGGTGACGAGGGCGAGACTCATGCGGGGGCTCCGTTCGCGAGTGCTCCGGCGCGCCGGAGCGCGGCGAGCGCCGGGGAGGTCTGCTGGCTCAGGCAGGCGACGGCCACGAAGCGGTCGGGGCGCAGGACGACGGTGCCGCAGGCGCGGACGTCGAACCAGTCCTTGAGCGCGCCGGACGTGTCGCCGACCACGGTGACGGGCGCGGGCGAGCCGGCGAACCGCTTCTGCGCCCACTCCCGCTGGGTCTCGGGCACGAAGGAGACCAGCTTGATCCGGTGACGGCGGACGAACTCCAGGTCGGCGGGGGTGAGATGGGCAGTGGGGTCGCCGCCCCAGGACGCCAGGGTCCACCAGTCGCCGGTGACCTCGTCCAGCAGGACGTCCTCGACGTCGCAGGTGGTGACGCGGGGCTGGATGAACTGCAGTCCGACCGGCGAGGCCGAGCCGGGCGAGTCGACGAAGGGGAAGAGCTTCCCGCCCTCGAAGGTCGCCTGCGCGGTGCCGGGCCTCAGCGTCACCTGGTCGACGACGACACCGGCCGCGTAGCGGGGCATCGGCTTGAAGCGCAGTTCGCTGAAGTAGGCCTTCCACGTCGGCACCAGGTTGAGCGCCGTGGCCGCGCGGTCGCGCAGCCAGCCGCCGAGGGGCCGCATCTTCATCACGGTGCCGGCGGTCATGTTGACCTCGATCATGTCGGAGGCGTGCTTGCGGCGCTCCGTCGTGTACGTGTCGAGGAGGGCGTCACCGGCGTCGCCGTTCAGCACGGCGGTGAGTTTCCAGGCGAGGTTGGTGGCGTCCCGGATGCCGGAGTTCCACCCCTGGCCGAGCCAGACCGGCATGAGGTGGGCGGCGTCGCCCGCCAGGAAGACCCGCCCCTTGCGGAAGTCGGCGGCGACCCGTCCGTGGTGGGTGAAGGTGCGCTGGTTGATGATCTCCAGCGCTTCGGGGTCGGGCACGTGCCGCTTCAGCAGCCCGTTCATGAAGTTCCGGTCGTCGACCAGGTCCGTGGGCTCGTCGTCGTGGAGCATGAACTCCCAGCGGCGCACGCCCTGCGGCAGGCCGATGGACACGTACGGACGGCGGGGGTCGGCCCCGAGGTAGACCGACGGGGTGCCGATCGGATCGTCGGCGACGTCCACCACGACCCAGCGCGTCGAGGGCGATCTGCCCTCGAACTCCACGCCCATCCACTTGCGGGTGAAGGAACTGCCGCCCTCGCAGCCGACGGCGTACCGGCCGGTGACGGTGACGGTCTCCAGGACGGCGCCGTCGGCGTCGAGGCGCTCGGCGGTGACGGCGACGTGGTCACCGCGGTCCTCCAGGCCGGTCACCCGGTGCCCGAACCGCAAGGCCTGCCCGGGGAAGCGCCCGAGCCCGGCCGCCAGCTCCTTGTCGACGAGGGGCTGGATGAACCCGTGCTTGCGCGGATACCCGAACTCCTGCGTCCGGGGGTCGTTGGTGGCGAGCACCTGCCCGGTGCCGTTGACGAGCCGTACGACGTGGTGCGGAACGGTGTACGGCCGGACCCGCTCCCACAGCCCCGCGGTGGCGAGGGTGCGGATGGCTTCGTCGTCGAGTCCGACGCCGCGGGGGTAGTCGATCAGCTCGTGCCGCGCCTCCAGGACGACGGCGCGGTGACCGCGCACGCCGAGCAAGTTGGCGAGGGTGAGCCCTACGGGGCCGGCGCCGACGACCACGACGTCGGTGTCGAGGGTGGGGGTGGACATGCGCGGCCTCAGTTGTGGGAGAGAAAGTCCACGACGAGACGGTTGAACTCGTCGGCGTGTTCGATCATGGCCCAGTGCCCGCAGCGGTTGAGGAGCACGAGGCGGGAGTTCGGGATGTTGGCGGTCAGCCAGAGGCTGACCTCGTAGTGCAGGACCCGGTCGTCGCGGCCGTGCACGATCAGGGTCGGCACCTGGATGTCGGGGATCAGGTCGCGGTCGACCTTGACCGGGATCGGGGCGCCGTGCGGGAGGCCCTCGACGTAGTTGCGCAGGTGCTCGGGGCGGGCCAGCGCCGCGGCGGAGCGGGCCTGCGTGAGCTCGGGCGTCGCGAAGCGCTCCTTGTCGAAGGTCATGATCTCGACCAGCGCCTTCATGTTCTCCGGACTCGCGTCGCGGTAGGCGCGGGCGATGACCTTCAGCCCCTCGCTGGGACCGTCCGCCGGCTGGAACAGGTTCTTCGTCAGGCCGCGGCCGAGCGAGGCGCCCATGGTGACCAGGTGGCTGATGCGCTCGGGGTGCAGCGTGGCGAACCGGATCGCGGTGTGCGCGCCCATCGAGTTGCCGACCAGGGCCGCCTTCTCGATGCCGAGGGCGTCGAGGAAGGCGATCAGGTCGGCGTCGTGGTCCATGTCGGTGGCCGCGACGGCGTCCGAGTCGCCCCAGCCGGGCATGTCGGGGGCGAGTACCCGGAAGCCGCCCTGCGCGATGACGCCGATGTTCCCCGAGAAGTTCGACCAGCCGGTCGCGCCCGGGCCCGATCCGTGCAGGAGCACCACCGGCGGGGCCGAGGCGTCGCCGGCCTCGTAGTAGCGGAGGTGCGTGCCCGACGGGAGGGTGAGGTCGCGGGACGCGGATTCCTGAGTGAGAGCCATGACGCCTCCTGTGCTAAATGTGCACGCCCGTAAGCGTTATTTGCACGTCCAGATGCAGGTCATAGCACCACCATCGGACCGCGAAGTCAATCCCGCGGCCCGGCGGGGTCGGCGTCACGCCAGGTCAGGCGGGGTCAGGCGGGGTCAGGCGGGGTCAGGCGAGGCGCTCGGCCAGGTGCGCCGAGGCGGCGGTCAGCGACCCCGGCGCCTTCTCGGCGACCTCGGCGCGGTAGGTGATCAGGTTCAGGCAGGCCGCGGGCAGCCCCGGCACGGCGATGGGCACGGCCACGCCGTACGCGCCGGGCTCGACCTCGCCGAAGGTGGCGGCATAGCCGCGCTCCCGGGCCTGGACGACGTCGGCCGCGTCCCCCGGCGCGGGGGCGCCGGCGGCGAGCAGGGCGACGCCGGCCGAGCCCCGGCCGAGCGGGTGCCTGCTGCCGGTACGGAACGACAGCACGTAGCTCGCCCCGGGGGGCTCCATCACCAGCAGCGCCACCGCGTCGGCCCCCTCGGTCACCAGCAGGGAGATCGTGGCGCCGAGCTCGGCCGCGAGGTCGCGCATCACCGGCTCGGCGGCCGCCCGGAGCGTCGCGTGGATGCCGTCGGCCAGGGCGGCCAGCCCGACGCCCGCGCGGTAACGGCCGTCGCCACCGCGCACCACCAGCCGGAAGTCGGCGAGAGTGCTGAGCAGGCGCGAGGCGATCGAGCGGTGCACGTCGAGCTGCTCGGCCACGTCCTGGACCGTCAGCCCGTCACGGGCCGTGGTCACCAGCTCGAGCGCGCGAAGGCCTCGGGCGAGGGTCTGGGCGCCGGCGGCGGCGCGGGAGGTCTCAGCCATGCGCCGAGCCTACGGGGAGCGGGGCGAGGCCTTGACAGCACGGCACACGGCCACCAGTCTTCAGCAAATGCACGACGACGTGCGATATTTGCACCGGGAGAGCTGATGGACCTCAGAGACGCGATTCGGCAGAACCCGATGACCCGCTTCCAATGGGTGATCGTGGCGATCTGCATCCTGCTGACGATGATCGACGGGTACGAGATCCTGATCACCTCGTACACCCTCCCGGCTCTGACCGAGCACTGGTCGCTGAGCACGGGGCAGCAGGGCCTCGTCGCCTCCTTCGGGACGCTGGGCATGGGTGTCGGGGCGGCGCTCCTGAGCCCGATCGCCGACCGGATCGGGCGACGCCGGCACATCCTCGGCGCGCTCGGGCTGATCGTGCTGGGCATGGTCCTCAGCGGACTGGCGCCGTCCTTCGGGCTGTTCCTCGCCTTCCGCTTCTTCGCCGGGCTCTTCCTCGGCGCGATCGTGCCGAGCGTCAGCGTGCTCTGCGCGGAGTTCTCCAGCCGGCGCCGTCGCGGCGTCGTCATGGGCGTCTACGGCATCGGTCTGCCGCTCGGCGCGGCCGTGGGCGGCTTCCTCTCGGTGTGGCTGATCGACGCCTTCACCTGGCGGGGGCCGTACTTCTTCGCCGCGGTCGTCACCGCGCTGCTCCTGCTCCTCGCGTACCGGTCGCTTCCCGAGTCGGTCGGTCACCTGGTCGAGAGGCGTCCGGCCGGCGCGCTCCGGGAGTACAACCGCATCGCGGCGAAGCTCGGCGTCGCCCCCGTCGACGCGCTCCCCCCGGCGCAGGACGCCCGGAAGGTGACGTTCGCGGGCGGCATGTGGAAGGGCGTCATGCTGCCTCGCACCCTGCTGCTGTGGGTGTCCTACGCCCTGGTGATCGGCGCCTTCTACTTCGCCAACGGCCTCACCGCCAAGCTGGTCACCCAGACCACCGGGGACCCGGACTTCGGCATCCGCGCCCAGGCGCTGGTCGCCACGGGCGGCGTGGTCGGCGCCCTGCTCTTCGCCGCCGTCTCGCGCAGGCTCCACCCGCGCCTGGTGACGGCCCTCATCGGCGTCGTCGGGTGCGTGGTCTTCTTCGTCTTCGCCGCCTGGTTCGACGACCGGACGGCGGTCCTGGTGCTCGCGGTGCTGATCGGCCTGGCGGTCAACGGCGGCGTCGCCGCCTACTACGCGATCAGCCCGTCGATCTACCCGCTCGCGATCCGCACGGCCGCCGTCGGCCTGATGATGGGCGTCGGCCGGATCGTCGCCTTCTTCGCCCCCAACATCGCGACCTTCCTGGAGCAGCGCGGGTTCACTCCCGAGGAGCTCTACCGCCTCTACGGCGTCGTCATGGCCGTCTCCGCGGTCACCGTCACGGCGCTCCACCTGACCTACCGCGGCCGCCACCGCGAGGACGCCATGGACGCGGAGGACTCCGACGCGGCCACCGGGAGCTCCGGAGACACGGCCCGCTCGGCGGGCGGGTCCTCGGCGGCGGGCGCCGGCAGGAGGACCGCGGACGTCCGCTGAGGCGGCCCCGACCGGCCCGTACCGGCCTTCGGGGGCGCACGGCGTGCTTGTCCCCCGTGCGAGCTACGCGGAGGTGTCCACCGTCGGGTGACGACGGGGGAACCCCCCGGTTCGTACCGTCGAGGCAGTCGCGGCGCTCCGGCCGCGAACTGCTGAAGCGCACGCAGGCGCACGGGTGGAGGGGTTCTTCATGAGACTGATGTGGCAGCTGGTGGCCGTGGCGGTGATCGCCATGGCCGGCGGCGGGGCGGTCGCGGCCGTGCAGGAGGACAGTCCGTGGCTCACCCTCGTCCTCGGCGTCGCGACGTCCGTGCTCGCGGTACTCGTCTACCGGTGGGTGGTGGCGCGGACCGAGCACCGCGCCGTCACGGAGCTGGGCCGCAAGGGCGCCGCGGCCGGGCTCGGTCTGGGAACGCTGCTCGGGCTCGCGTTGTTCGGGGTGGTCGTCGCGAACATCGCGTTCCTGGGGCACTACGAGGTCACCGGCCTGGGATCGGTGACCGGAGCGGTGGGGCTGGTCGGCTTCATGGCGGCCGCCGCCGTGACGGAGGAACTCCTCTTCCGGGGCGTGCTGTTCCGGGTGACCGAGGAACGGTGGGGCACGTGGTGGGCGATGGCGCTGTCCGGTCTGCTGTTCGGCGCGTTCCATCTGGCCAATCCGGACGCGGACCTCTACGGCGCCTTCGCCGTCGCCGTCGAGGCCGGCGGCATGCTGACCGCCGCGTACGTCGCCACCCGCCGGCTGTGGGTGCCGATCGGCGTGCACTTCGGGTGGAACTTCGCGGCCGGCGGCGTCTTCAGCGCCGAGGTCTCCGGCAACGGCGCCTCGCACGGTCTGCTCGACTCCGTGACGACGGGCCCGGCGTGGGTCACCGGAGGGGCGTTCGGGCCGGAGGGGAGCCCGTACGCGCTGGTGTTCTGCGTACTCGCCGCGACGGTCTTCCTCCTGGTGGCCCGTCGGCGCGGCCGGCTGGTTCCCCGCCGCGGACGCGGGGAGCGGTCGGCGGCCCTCGCTACACTCCCCCGGTGACGATGCGTCGGAGGATCCCGGAGCTGTGGCGCCGGTCGGGCGTCGTGGTCCGGGATCTCCCGCTCGCGCTGTTCCTGTTCGCCACGTCGTTCGTGCCGGCCCTGCACAACCTGGGGTCACAACTCGGCGGCATGCCGCCCCGCGCCTTCGACGCGTGGACCCTGGTGGCGGCGGCCCTCCAGGGTCTGTCCCTCACCGTGCGCCGCCGGGCGACCGCCCTGTGCCTGGCCCTGGTGTCGCTCGGCTTCGCCCTCGACCAGCTCCGCGGTTACCACCTGGTCTCCGGTTCGGCGCTGCCGATCGCGCTGCTGAGCGCGGGCTCGCACCTGGAGCGGCACCGGCGCCCCACCGTGCTCGTCCTCACCGGGGCGTACGTGGCGCTCGCGGTCACGCTCCACCGGCTCGGCGGGGACGAGACGGCGGAGGGGTTCGTGATGTTCTACCTGGCGCTGGTCCTCGCCTGGGGCGCCGGGGGATGGCTGCGCTCGACGCGCGCCGCGGAGGCCGAGCGTCGCCGCCGCGTCGCCGAGGACACGCTCACCGCCGAACGCGCGCGCATCGCCCGGGAGTTGCACGACGTCGTGACCCATCACGTGACGGCGATGGTGGTGCAGTGCGAGGCGGCCCGGTATCTGACCGCCGCGCCGGAGCGCCTCGACGAGACGCTGGCGGCCGTCGCCGGCACCGGCCGGCGGGCCATCACCGACCTGCGGCACCTGCTCGACCTGCTCAATCCCGACCACGGCACCGGCGGCCCCGGCGACCGGACACCGTCCGGCGGCGAGCTCCGCACGCTGGTGGAGCGAACACGCGAGGCGGGACAGCCGGTGGAGTTCACCGAGCAGGGGACACCGGCCGCGTCGACCGGCAGCGCCGACCTCGTCGCCTACCGCGTGGTGCAGGAGGCCCTGACGAACGCGCTCAAGTACGCGCACGGCAGCCGCACCACCGTGCACGTGCACCACACGGCAAGGGAGATCACAGTGGAGGTCGCCACGGAGGGGACGGGTCCGACGACCGTGTCCCCGGGTGGGAGCGGACGGGGCCTGGAGGGTCTGCGGCAGAGGGTCGACGTCCTCGGCGGCGACTTCAGCGCGGGCACGCGCACGGGTGGCGGCTTCGCCGTGCGGGCACGGATACCTGCCGGAAGCCCGTCGTGACCGCGCCGATCCGGGTCCTGGTCTGCGACGACCAGGTACTCGTCCGCACCGGCCTGGTGACGATCGTCGACGCGCAACCCGACCTCGAGGTGGCCGGCGAGTGCGGGGACGGGCGGGCCGCCGTCGACCTTGCGGCCCGGCTCCGGCCGGACGTGGTGGTGATGGACGTCCGGATGCCGGTGCTCGACGGCATCGAGGCCACTCGCCTGCTCGCCGGTGAACGGGTGACGCACCCCGTCAAGGTCCTGGTGGTCACCACGTTCAACCTGGACGAGTACGTGTACGAGGCACTGCGCGCCGGGGCGAGCGGGTTCCTCCTCAAGGACGCACCGCCCGACCGGCTGCTGCACGGCATCCGCACCGTGGCCACGGGGGCGGCCCTGCTGGATCCCGAGGTGACGCGCACACTCGTGGGCCGGTACGCGGCCCGGATCCGCCCCACCGACGGCACTCCGCCGAAGACCCCGCTGACCCCCCGTGAGTTGGAGGTGCTGCGCCTGGTCGCGAACGGCCTGTCGAACAGCGAGATCGCCGAGGCCCTGGTGATCAGCCCCGAGACCGTCAAGACCTTCGTCTCGCGCATCCTCACCAAACTCCAGCTCCGCGACCGCGTCCAGGCCGTGGTCCACGCCTACCGCACCGGCCTGGTGACCTGAAGGCCTGGTGACCTGGAGGGGAGGACCCTCGCGCCTCGCTGCGGCTACGGGACAGTGACGACGATCTTCCTGCCGTCGTGGAGCCCTTGCTCGAGGTGGCGGTGTGCCTCGACGACCTCGTCGAGGGTGAACACCGGGCCGACGTCCGGCCGCAGTGCCCCGCGGTCCGCCCCGGCGCCCAGGAAGGCCGCCATGCGCTTCACCGCGACCGGGTCGAGGGTGTGCTCGAAGCTCCGGTAGCTGTGGATGGTGAGCGACGCGCCCGTCGGGAAGGGCGTGGGCCGCGGATCCAGGAAGCCGGCGGCGACCAGTGTTCCGCCCGGGCGCGCTGCCTCCACGAGTTCCTCCTGGCCAGGGCCCATGACGACATCGAGGACGATGTCCGCGCCGGCCCCGCCGGTGTGGTGGCGGACCGCGTCGGCGAGGTCCCCGTGGTCGGTGGCGACGACCTCGGCGGCGCCGGCGGCGAGCAGATCGTCCCTCTTCGCGCTGTGCCGGGTGACGGCGATGGGTACGGCGCCGATCCGCCGGGCGATCCGGACCGCCGCCCGGCCGACGCCGCCGGAGGCCGCGGTGACCAGCACGTGGTCACCGGGCCGCATCCCCGCCTTCTCGACGAGCGCGCCGTAGGCGGTGGAGAACGCGACCCAGACCGCCGCCGCCTCGGTGACGCCGAACCCGGCCGGACGGGCGAAGACCTGGGTCACGGGGAGGGTGGTGTATTCGGCGTAACTGCCTCTGACGGTCGCGTCCGGAACGGCCGCGAGGACGACCGCGTCGCCGACCTTCAGCCCGCCGGCCCCGGGGCCCAGCGCGTCGACGACGCCGGTTCCCTCGACGCCGAGGCGGGCGTGCGGGAGGGGAACCACCCCGGGGGAGGCGCCGGAACGCATCAGCTGGTCGAGCCGGTTGACGGCGAACGCCTCCATCCTGACCCGTACTTCGCCGGCTGCGGGCTCGACCACCGGTTCCTCGACGACCCGCAGGACCTCCGGCCCGCCGAACTCGTCGAACACGACCACTCGCGGCATGGTGACTCCTCACGTCAGGTGCTGGACACCTTGTCCGTGAAAGACGCTACGCAGGCCTGAGTTACCTCTTGGTACCTTCGATTCCCATGCAGAACCTCGCCGGACCGGCCTTCCTCGCCGACTGCCCCACGCGCCTGGCGGTCGAGATCATCTCCGACAAGTGGACCGTGCTCGTGATCTTCGGGCTCAGCCAACGCCCCCGCAGGCACGGTGAGCTCGTCGACCTCATCGGCGGGATCTCCCGCAAGGTCCTCACCCAGACGTTGCGCCGGCTCCAGCGGTACGGGCTGGTGGAACGCCGTGCCGAGGCGCCGCGGCGGGTCGAGTACCACCTCACCGGCCTCGGCCGCACCCTCGTCGAACCCATCGAGGTCCTGACGACCTGGGCGAGGGACCACGGCGAGGCCGTCGCCGACTTCCAGGACGCGGCAGCCACCTCTCCCGCCCCGGCGCGCCCGGCGCACTGACCGCCCCGCCACGCCCGGAGCCCCGGCCGTACCCGCCGACCGGGGCTCCTGCCACTGCGGACGTCACGGACGCCGTGGACGTCGCGGACGCCGTGGGCGTCCTGGACACCGTCACCGTGCCGCCCGGCGGCGGCCCGCCCGCGTCCGGTGTGCCGTCAGCCGACCACCGCCAGGCCCCCGTCCGTACCCGCCGCCCGGCCGCCGGCGGCCCGGTCCGGGCCGTCGGAGCCGAGCGCGCTGAGGATGTCCTCGACGCTCTGCTTGGCGTCGCCGAACAACATGCCGCTGTTCTCGCGGAAGAACAGCGGGTTCTGCACGCCCGCGTAGCCGGAGGCCATGGACCGCTTGAAGACGACGACCTGCTCCGCCTCCCAGACCCGCAGCACCGGCATGCCGGCGATGGGGCTGGCCGGGTCCTCCTCCGCCGCCGGGTTGACGGTGTCGTTGGCGCCGATGACCAGCACCACCGAGGTGGCGGCGAAGTCGTCGTTGATCTCGTCCATCTCGAGGACGATGTCGTAGGGCACCTTGGCCTCGGCCAGCAGCACGTTCATGTGCCCGGGCAGGCGGCCGGCGACGGGGTGGACACCGAAGCGGACCTCGACGCCGCGCTCCCGCAGACGCCGGGTCAGTTCGGCGACCGGGTGCTGCGCCTGGGCGACGGCCATGCCGTAGCCGGGGGTGATGACCACCGAGCGGGCCTGGGCCAGCGTCTCGGCCACCTCGGCGGCGCGCACCTCGCGGTGCTCGCCGTGTTCCTCGGAACCGCCGGTCGGCGCCTCGATCCCGAAACCGCCGGCGATCACGGAGAGGAAGGAGCGGTTCATGGCCTTGCACATGATGAAGGACAGGTACGCGCCGGAGGAGCCGACCAGCGCGCCGGTGACGATGAGCAGGTTGTTGTCGAGCAGGAAGCCGGCCGCCGCGGCGGCCCAGCCCGAGTAGCTGTTCAGCATGGAGACGACGACGGGCATGTCGCCGCCGCCGATCGAGGCGACGAGGTGCCAGCCGAGCGCCAGCGCCAGCACGGTGACGACGATCATCAGCGGCAGGCTCGGCGCGACGACGAACCAGACCGTCAGCAGCACGAAGGCGCCGAGCGCGCCGAGGTTCAGCGCGTTCTTGCCCGGGAGCGTCAGCGGGCGGGACTTGATCCGCGCGGAGAGCTTCAGGTACGCGACGATCGAGCCGGTGAAGGTGACCGCGCCGATGAAGATGCCGATGAACACCTCGGCGTGATGGATGCCCAGCAGACCGGCGTCCGACAGGGCCTGGCGCGCCTCGTCGTTCGACTCCGCCTCCAGGTAGCTGTTCCAGCCCACGAACACGGCGGCCAGGCCGACGAAGCTGTGCAGCACCGCGATCAGTTCGGGCATCTGCGTCATCTCGACGCGGCGTGCCTGCCACAGGCCGAGCACCGCGCCGAGCGCCATCGCCAGCACGATCAGCCCGACCGTGCCCGCCGTTCCGGCTCTGGCCGCCACCACGACCGTGGCGGCGAGCGCGAGCGCCATGCCCGCGATGCCGTAGACGACGCCGGCACGGGAGGTGCGGTGCTGGGACAGGCCGGCCAGGCTGAGGATGAACAACAGGGCGGCGACCAGGTCGGCCGCGTGGGAGGCCGTCAGGGAAGTCATCTCGGCTCAGCCTTTCGAGAACATGGACAGCATGCGGCGGGTGACGGCGAAACCACCGAAGACGTTGATGCTCGTCAGCAGGATGGCCGTGAAGGACAGGACGGTGACGATCCGGCTCTCGTGCCCGATCTGAAGCAGGGCGCCGACCACGATGATTCCGGAGATGGCGTTGGTGACCGACATCAGTGGTGTGTGCAACGCGTGGTGCACCTTGCCGATGACGTAGTAGCCGATCACCACCGCGAGCGTGAACACCGTGAAGTTCTGGGCGAGTTGGGTGGGGGCGAAGGCCACGAGCAGGAACATCGCCAGCAGCCCCAGGCCGATCAGGCCGAAGCGGACGGCGGGCGTCGTCCGCGGCTTCTTCGGCTCGGCCTCGACGGGGGCGCTCCGGGGCTGTGCGGCCGGCGCGGCGGACACCGCGACGGGCGGGGGCGGCCACGTCACGTCGCCGTCGCGGACCACGGTGACGGCCCGCTGCACCACGTCGTCGAAGTCGATCGCCAGCCGGCCGTCCTTGCCGGGCGTGAGCAGCTTGACCAGGTTGAGCAGGTTGGTGCCGAACAGCTGCGAGGCCTGCGCCGGGAGCCGGGAAGCGAGGTCGGTGTAGCCGATGAGGGTGACGCCGTTGTCGGTGACCACCGTGCGTCCGGGCACGGTGCCCTCGACGTTGCCGCCCTGGGCGGCCGCCATGTCGACGACGACGCTGCCCGGCTGCATGACGGCGACGTCCTCGGCCGTCAGCAGGCGCGGCGCGGGCCGTCCCGGGATCAGCGCGGTGGTGATCACGATGTCCACGTCGGCGGCCTGCTGGTGGTAGAGCTCGGCGGCGGCGCGGTCGTAGTCGGCCGAGGTGGCCTTGGCGTAGCCGTCGGTGCTCGCCTCCTGCTCCACGTGCACCGGCAGGTACTCTCCGCCCAGGGATTTCACCTGGTCGGCGACCTCCGGGCGCGGGTCGGTGGCCCGCACGATCGCCCCCAGGCTGGAGGCCGCGCCGATGGCCGCGAGGCCGGCCACGCCCGCACCGGCGACCAGCACCTTCGCCGGCGGCACCTTGCCCGCCGCGGTGACCTGGCCGGTGAAGAAGCGCCCGAAGACGTGCGCGGCCTCCACGACCGCGCGGTAGCCCGCGATGTTCGCCATCGAGGAGAGCACGTCCATCGACTGGGCGCGGGAGATCCGCGGCACGGCGTCGAGGGCGAGGGCCGTCACCCCGGCGTCGGACAGCGCCCGCAGCAGCTCGGGCTTCTGCGCCGGGGCGAGCAGGCCCGCCACGGTCGCGCCCGGGCCGAGCCGGGCGATCTCCGCCTCCGAGGGGGCGTTGACCTTCAGCACGACGTCGGCGCCCCATGCCTCACCGGTCCGGGCGCCCGCCTCGGCGTACGCCTGGTCGGTGAAGCCGGACGGCTCACCCGCTCCGGGTTCGACCACGACCTCGTAGCCGAGTTTCAGCAGTTGCCGCACCGTCGCGGGGGTCGCCGCGACGCGGGTCTCGCCGGGGACGGACTCGGCCACCACGCCGATGCGCTGCGGAGGGTTGTGTGTGGGTTCTTGGGCAGACATGACCGGTATCTCTCGTCAGAGGATCGTCGGAGGATGGTGCGAGGAGGTATCTGCGTTCGAGGTATCTGCGTTCGAGGGAAGTCGTACAACGTCCTTCCCATTGATCGCTGGAAACTACCGGCCCAGCGGGTGCGCGCCAACGCGAACGAACGGTGATGTGCTTCACCCGGCGGTGGAAGGCGGCATCGGGTGGACGGAGCCCCGGCGACGCCGGCGCGGGGCCCGGCCGTCGCGACCCGGCGGGTGGGAGGGCGAGTCGCGGAGGGCCGTGGCTGTTCCCGGACGACGCCCGCGGCCGCCGGCCGCGGTTGCCGCGTCCGGTCCGCTCAGCGGTTGAGGTCCAGGTCCGCGTACAGCACGTCGTGGTCCGAGTGGGAGGTGGGCTGCACCCGCTGCCCGAGCGCGGTGACGCCCCGCAGGAAGACGTAGTCGAACCGTGCGCGCCAGTCCGTCGTCGTCGGGCAGCCGTCGAGCGACGACGGCCGGCACCGGGAGTCCGCGTCGGCGGCCAGCGACCACACGGGTGCCAGTTCCGGCGCGGCGGGAACGGCGTTGAAGTCCCCGAGCACGACGGCGCGGTCGTACCGGGCGATCGCGGCGGCGAGGACGTCGGCCTGTCGGGCGCGGACGCTCTCCTGGCGCCGTTGGGCGAGGTGGGTGGTGAACACCCGGACGGACCGGCCGTCCACCGTCGTGGTGACCGCCAGGTATCCGCGGTCCTCCGACCCGCCGTCGGGGTACTCCACGACCGCACGGTCCGTCATCGGCGCCGCCGACAGGATGGCCTGGCCGTAGCCGCCCGGGGTCCACGGCGTTCCCCCGCACCGCCCCCGATGACGCAGGACCGGCCCGTACGCGGCGTGGTAGTCCAGCCCGTAGTAGCGCCGCAGGTAGTCGCGGATCCTCTCGACGTCGCTCACGCACGCCTCCTGCAACGCGACGACCTGCGGGGCGTACAGCGCGATCTCCCTCGCCCGGTCGACGTCCCGTGCGCCGCAGGGGTTGCAGAGGTTCCACGTCATGACCCGGTGGGGGACGACCTCACGGGCGGCGTCGGCGGGCAGGGGCCGCGCGAACAGGCCGCCTGCGGGCACGGACGGGCCGAGCAGCGTCGTGCCGGCGGCGATCAGGGCGCCCGCGAGCAGCCACCTGCGTCTTCCGGCCACGTCGGCCCCCTCCCCGTCGATCCGTCCGGCGATCCCCCATGCGCTCCCCTCCCGACCCTACGCGCGGCCCCGGACCCGGCGTGCCCCGGGAACGCGTCCCGCACGCCGGGCGGGTGGGACGCCCTACGGGGCGGCGACGCCTTCGATGCCACGGCACCTCTTTGTGGAAGTGTCCAAGCCATGGCGGACATGTTCCAAGGTGCCCAGGCCCAGCCCCCGCGCCGTCGGCAGCGGTGGCACGATTTCCGGCAGACGCCGCTGTGGCCCGCCACCGTGCTGGTGTTCATCCTGGCGGCCTCGGCCGGCCTCTTCGCCGGTTCGTACACCTACTCGATGGCCGATCCGACACCGCGCTCGATCCCCACCGCCGTCGTCGGCTCGTACGAACAGGCGCGCGGGCAGGCCTTCCTGAACGGCCTGGAGAAGGCGCTGAACGCGTCCGTGAAGCTGCACGCCTACGACAGCTTCGCCGACGCCCGCCAGGCCATGGACGACCAGAAGGTCTTCGCCATCTTCGACGTCCACGACGACGGCAGGACCGCGGTCCTGGACCTCTCGGGCGCCTCCGGCGCCTCGGTCGCCGAGGTGCTGGCCGACACGGCGCCGGCCGTGGGAGCGAGGACCGGCGTCAGGCTCACCGTCCGGGACCTCAATCCGCTCCAGGAGGGCGACCCGCGAGGGCTGGCGATCTTCTACATCACGTTGGCCGCCGTCGTCGTCGGCTTCCTCGGCGCGATCCAGCTCAGTGTGCACGCGCGGTCCCTGACCCCGCTCGAACGAACGCTGTACACCCTCGCCTACGCGCTGCTCGGCGGCTTCGCCATCGCGGCGACCGTGGACTGGCTGCTCGGAGCGCTCGACCTGCCGTTCGTGGAGTCGTGGTTCATCCTCACGCTCACCCTGTTCACCGGCGGCATGGTCTTCACCATGTTCAACACCTTGGTCGGACGCTGGGCGATCCTGCCGACGTGGGGGCTGATGGTCCTGCTGGGCAACCCTTCCTCCGGCGGCGCGGTGTCCTGGCCCCTGCTGCCCTCCCCGCTGGGCACGATCGGCAAGTGGCTGCCGCCCGGCGCCTCGGTCAACGCGCAGCACACGGCGGTGTACTTCCAGGGCCACCAGCACGTGTTCCCGTTCCTGGTGCTGGGTGGGTGGGCCCTGCTGTCGTGCACGGTCTTCTGGGTCTGGCGGCACCGGCACCCCGGGGGCCGCGAGCGGCGTCCGGCCGAGGCCGCGGAGTGACGACACCGCCTGTTCCGGCGCCGGCCTCTCCGTCACCGGCTGCGACCCTCTTGACGCTCCGATGACGACGACGGCTTCATGAGTCGGCGCGCCGCAGGCGGCGCAGGGCCAGTTCCTCGGCCACCCGCGCCGGGGGCAGGCCGCTGCGTCGCGCGGTCTCCAGCAGGTCGTCGACCGTGTCCTCTATGGCCATGACACGCGCCTGGGCCTGATCGGTATCGACCTGGTGGAGTTCGGTGCTGATGGCGTTGATGACTCCTCCCGCGCTCGCGACGTGGTCCGGCACCCAGACGATGCCGCGCTGGTGCAGCAGGTCCGCGACGTCAGGCGAGGCGAGCTGGTTGTTCGCCGGTCCGACCACCGCGCTGCAGCGCAGTTCGGCGACGGTCCGCCTGGTCAGGACGGACCCGAGTGCCGCGGGGACGACGACGTCGACGTCCGCTGCGAGGATCTCGTCGGGAGAGCACCAGAGGGCGTCGAGCTCGTCGGCGATGCCGCGCTTGGCCGGGTCGATGTCGGTGACCGTCAGGGCGGCGCCCTCCGTGGCGAGGAGACGAGCGAGGCCGGCGCCGACGCGGCCCAGCCCGCTCACGGCGATTCGGCGGCCCTCCAGACTCGCGGTGCCGTACAGCCGTCGGGCGACGGCCCGCAGCGCGGCCAGGCTTCCCCGCGCGGTGTGCGGGGACGAGTCGCCGCTGCCGCCCAGGTGTACCGGCCGGCAGAACACGTGAGGGGTGATCTCCCCGATCACCGCCATGTCGTCGGGGCCGGTGCCGACATCCGGCCCGGTGGCGTACCTCCCGCCCAGGGAGGCGATGACGTCCGCCACGTCCCGCAGCACCTCGCCGCGCCGGCCGGCGTCGAGTTCCTTCCCCTCCGGCAGGACCACGACTGCCTTGCCTCCGCCACTGGACAAACCGGCCACCGCGAACTTGGCGGTCATGGCGGCCGACAGGCGCAGGGCGTCGTCCAAGCCCTCCCGCCAGTCGGGGTAGTGCCAGAGCCGGAGTCCTCCGGCTGCCGGACCGAGCGCCGTGGAATGAACGGCCACGATCACCGGAAGCCTCGAACGCGCACCGGTACGGATCGCGATCTGCTCGTGCTGAAGCTGCTGGAACTGCTGGAGCTGATGGAACTGCTGAGACATGCGGCCGCCGTCCCTTCATCTGTTCGACCGGACGACCTCATGCTGCACAGACGGCGGAGACTTCGGGCGTACGGCCGAACGTATGCGTGAAATTGGGTACGGTGACCCGCCATGGACGAACTTGATTCGGCGATCGTGGGGCTGCTCCAAACAGATGCGCGGAGGTCCAACCGGGACCTGGCCCGGCAACTCGGCATAGCGCCGTCGACCTGTCTGGAGCGAATACGGGCGCTCCATCGACGAGGCGTCATCCGCGGCTACCACGCCGACATCGACCCCGCCGCCCTGAACCGCGGCGTGCAGGCGCTCGTGTCCGTCCAGGTGCGCCCGCTCAGCCGCACCGTCATCGACGCCTTCAAGAGCTTCGCCGGCGGCCTGCCGGAAGTCCTCCACGTGTTCGTGCTCTCGGGGGACGACGACTTCCTCCTCCACGTGGCGGTGCAGGACCTCGATCATCTGCACGCCTTCCTGACCGACCGGCTCAGCAAGCGCGGGGAGATCACCGGATTCCGTACGTCGGTCGTCTTCCAGCAGGTGAGCAACACCGCCCCCGAACGTCTTCCCCTGCCCGGCCGAGCCCGGTCGGACGGTGCCGACGGTCTCGCCCGGGGGCGGTCCCGACGGGCTGTCCCGGGCGGCTGATCCGTGGCATCGTGGCGGCGATGACCAGTGAACCTGCCGCCCCCGCACCGGCGTTGACGGATCCGGGGTCCTCGGTGACTCCTCCCCCGGCCCCGCACCGCCCGCCCGTGATGGGCGTCGGCGCGGTGCTGCTGCGGCCGGACGGTCGCCTCCTCGTCGGGCGCCGGGTGAAACGGGGCGAGCCTGCCTCCTGGTGCCTGCCCGGCGGCCACCTGGAACCGGGAGAGAACTGCGAGGAGGCCGCCGTCCGTGAGATCGCCGAGGAGAGCGGGATTCGGGAGGTGCGGGACGCCCAGGTCTTCGCGTTCGCGCTGGAGACCGCCTCGGACCGCACCCACCTCACCGCCGGCGTCGTCGTGCGTACGGTGTCGGACGCCCCGGTGGCCTCCCTCACCGAACCGGACGTCTTCGGACGATGGACCTGGACCGCGCCGGCCGAACTCCCGACCCCGCTGTTCCCCGCGACCGCCGCGCTCACCGCGGCGTGGCTCGGCCGCCCCGCCCCCGACGGCTGGACCCTGTACCCGGCCACCGCGGCGGCCGCCGTCCCGGGGCGGGGATGAGGACCTTCTCCGCCCCCGGCCGTCAATCGGCGACGTCGACGCCGTAGTTCCGGGCAAGGTCCGCGAGAGCGTGGTCGTAGCCCTGCCCTACTGCCCGCAGGCGCCAGCCGTCGCCCCGGCGGTAGATCTCGGCGAGGATCATGCTGCGCTCGGTGGTCGCGGCGTCGAGGGTGGCCCGGGCGGTCGGGGCCTCGCCGACTCCGCAGGTGGCGAGGATCTCCACCGCGCCGATGTCGGAGAACGTCGCCTCACCGTCGATCGCCGCCGCGATCACGACCCTGTTCGCCTCCAGGGGCAGACGCTCCAGGTGGACGTCGACGGCCTGCTCCGTCGGGCCGCCGACGGCGAGCCGGACCGTGCCGTCGGGGTGTTCGGGAGCACCGTAGAAGACGAAATCCTCGTCTCCCGCGACCTGTTCCTGCGCGTCCACGACGAAGGCGACGACATCCACCTCGCACGTGGCGAGCTGCCCCCAGGTGGCCGCCACCGTCCACTGCCCGGCGGTGTCGGGGAGATCGACGACCGCACCCCGGACCAGGACCTCTGCCGTGTCCCGCGGCTCGGATGCCTCCGCGTCCTCCGACAAGGGCTGGGACTGGGACTCCGCGGCAGGGGCCGGACCAGGTGCTCGGAGGAACCGGTTCGCGTCGTGGACGGGAAGACCGAGCAAGCCGATGCGGCTCATCCGGCGGTCCGATTCCCCACCGGGCAGCAGCACCACGTCGGTGACCGACGCCGAGAGGTTGACCGCCGCCGAAGCCCCGAGGCCGACGGCACGCGCACGTTCCGCCGCGGCTTCCTCGTGGGTGCCGCCCAGAACCAGCACGCGGCGTCCGGCGAGCGGCCGGTCCGCCCCGGCTGAAGCGGTCCGTGCGGGGGACGCGGCGGCGCGTTGAGCCGGCAGCTGGGGAGGGGCCGGCGTCGCCGCGGCGCGAGGCCGGTCGGGGGCGCCGGGTCGGGTCGCTCCCTTGGCCTGGCCGGGTCGCACGCCGTCGAGCAGTCGTAGATACGTCCGCTCGTCCACCAAGGGAACGCCTTCGGCCACGGCCCGCCGCAGTTTGGTGGTCCCCTCGGAAGGATCGTTGGTGACCAGGACGCTGGTCTGCCCACTGACCGTGGTCATCATGTTGAGGCCGGCCGCCACCGAGCGGGCGACCAGTTCCTCGCGGGCCATCCCGGTCTCCCCCGTGACGGCGACCTTCATCCCCTGCACCAGGGGCCCGCCCTCATGGAGCCGGCCGGGATTCCGGTAGGCACAGGGAGTCTTCGGCACGTAGGGCTTGAAGTCCTGGCGCGGCGGACAGGACAGGAGCGGAAGGCTCAGGCCCAGCCGCTCGGCGGCGTCGAGCGAACCGCGCAGGATTCCCGCGAGGACTCGGACGTCGTCCTGCGCGTCGTGGGCTCGCTCCTGACGCACGCCGTAGTGCGCGGCGAGCGTCCCCAGCTTGAGGTCCGGCGTCGCGGGCGCCACCAGCCGGTTGAGAGCCAGCGTGCACAGACGGTTGCTCACAGGAACCCACGACCGCACGCGGGCGAACTCGTGGGCCAGGAAGTCGTAGTCGAACTGCGCGTTGTGGGCGACCAGGACACGACTGCTCAGCAGCGCACCGACCTGCGGCGCGATCTCCTCGAAGGTGGGTGCGCCTGCCAGGCGCGCGCGGGTGAGCCCGTGAACGTGCACCGGCCCCGGGTCGCAGCCGGGGTCGAGGAGGGTGGAGAACTCGCCGGTCCGGCGGCCCTGCCCGTCCAGTGTGACGACCGCGAGGGACAGAACCCGGTCCCGGCCGGGCCGCAGCCCGGAGGTCTCCACATCCACCAGCGCCCAGTCACGGACGTACTCAGGCAGCGTGGGCCACTTCGGGCTCGCTGACAGCAGGGCCATCTCGGGCTCCCCTCCCGGTGTGCAAGTGGCACGCAGCCGTCTCGCGCTCATGTCGACCAGGGCGATTTTTCCATGGCCGGCTCACACGTACCGCGGATCTCCGCCAAGGCGTGCACCGAAATGCGTGCGACGCCCGGTGTGGCGTAGTAGTCCTGAAGCCTCAACGCCGGTCCCGAATCATCTCGGAGTCGCCGATGGCCGTTCGCCGGGTCGTACCCAACATCCACTCGGACGCCGTGCGGGAGAGCCGGGAGTTCTACGGCCTGCTCGGCTTCGAGGAGGTCATGAACCTCGGTTGGATCATGACGCTCGCGTCCCCGTCCAGTCCCACGGCGCAGGTCAGTCTCATGGCCGGCGACAGGACCGCACCCGTCATTCCCGACATGAGCGTCGAAGTGGATGACGTGGACGCCGCCTACGCGGCCGTGCTGGAGAGCGGCGCGGAGATCATCCACCCCCTGCGGACCGAGGACTGGGGGGTGCGCCGGTTCTTCGTCCGTGACCCGAACGGCCGCGTGGTCAACGTGCTGGGCCACCGCTGACGGTCCACGCCGTGTCCACGCGTCGGTCGGGCCGCACTCCGGCGCGGTCCCGCCGACGTCCCGTACCCCGCTTTGCGGCTCTTCACCGGACGAGCGATCCCTCGCGTGAGACGATCGCGCATGACGGACCGCGCCCCGGCCCGCCCGCCCAACTCCGTTTGACCACATGCGATATGACCTTCCATCAGCAACGGTGAGAGAGGTACGGCATGGCTGCCACGGCTCGACTGCACCACAGCCCGGAACTGCCCGCACTGCTGGACCGGATCGACGCACTGGGCAAGTCGCTCGACGCGGACGCGGATGCCGCGGAGAAGCTCGGCAGACTTCCCGAACACACCGCCCGGGCCCTGCTCGACACGGGGATCGTCAGGGCGGAGTTGCCGAAGAGCCTCGGCGGGTACGAGTTCACCCCCTCGCAGCTGATCGAGGCGGTCGAGCGGCTCAGCTACCACGACGCGGCGGCCGGCTGGACGATGTTCGCCCTGCAGCTGGTGACCGGCTCCACCGCGGCCTTCATCGGGGACGCCGCGGCGTCCGACCTGTTCCCCGACGTCGCCGGCGGGCAGTACGCGCTGGTCGCCGGGCACGGCACCCGACCCGGCCGCGCCGTGCCGGAGAAGGACGGCTACCTGGTGAGCGGCAACTGGCAGTTCGCCTCCGGAATGGCGCACGCCACGCACGTCCACAGCCTGATCCAGGTCGAGGGCACCGGGGAGATGCGGATCCTCACCATGCCGAAGTCGCAGGTCGTGCTGGACGGCAACTGGGACGTGCTCGGGCTGCGTGCGACACACAGCATCGACTACCACTGCCACGACGTGTACGTCCCCCACGAGTACACCTACCTCGCCACCACGACCACCCCGGTCAACGGTGGCGCCGTCTACCGGCTCGGTCTGGTCAACATGGCCGCGATCGGTCACACCGGCTGGGCTCTCGGCGTCGGACGGCGCCTGCTCGACGAGCTTCAGAAGGTGGCCAGGGCCCGCACCGGATCGCGTGCCGCCGCCGTCGACACCTCCCAGTTCCACGCGGAGTACGCGACCGCGGAAGCCCGGCTCCGGGCCACCCGGGCGTGGGTGACGGAGGCGTGGCGCGACTTCGAGGCCACCCTCGACGCGGGCGACCCACTCACCACGGAACAGGACACCCTGCTGCGCCTCGTCCTCAACCACGCGACGTCGACCGCGCGGGAGGTGGGTGACACGGTCCACCGCTGGGCGGGCTCGGCAGCGATCCGACGCGGCCCGGTCGACCGCTTCCTGCGCGATCTCCACACGGGGACCCAGCACATCACCTCGAGCCCGGTGGTGCTCCAGAACTGCGGGAAGTGGCTCAGCGGCGCCCGGCCCGAGGCACGATGGAGCTTCCTCGACCTGGCTGAGTGACGTCCCGCCACCTCGCGCGTCGTCTCGGCGGTCGCAAAATCGGACGATCGCGCGCTGAGCTGGGGGAAACGGTGGCGGGCGCGAACCGTGTGCTGCGCACGTGCGTCCTGTTCTACGGTGCCGGTAGTGACCCGGGACGTGGGAGGGGCCATGCAGCAGGCAAGGACGGCGCTCGCCGAGCGCATCGCGGACAGCAGAGCGGGTGCCGGGGATCCACGGGCCTTGGTGGGTGAGATGCGACGGTCGGTTCTGTTGGTGCCGTCCGACGGCGGTGGCGGGCTGTGGTCGGCGCATTCGGGTGGTGTGCGGTGGATCTGCGCGTTCACCGACGAGGAGGCGCTGGCGGAGTTCGCCGTGCAACGCGGTGCGGGTGAGCGGCCGTTGGAGTACGCGGCGTTGCTGGGCGCACGGATCGTGGACGAGATCGTGCCGGGCCTGGGTGAGCCGGCGGGGCTCGCGGTCGACATCGCGACGGAGGACGGCTCGATGTTCTTCCCGCCGGTGACCGGCATCGTCCCGGACGCCGCTGCTGTGGACGTGGATGTGGAGGGGGCCGGTCGTGGGCGGTGACGGGATGGACCTCAACTTCGACAAGGCGTCGGTGGTCAAGTTCACGCAGGGCGTGGGCGCGACCATCGACCAGCTCGGGGAGCTGGGCGGCGCCACCGGCTCGGTGATGGGCAAAGGCTTCTCCTCCCTGGCGATGACCGGCATGGAGGCCGGCCACCACGGCCTGTCGGTCGACTTCGAGGACTTCTGCGAGCGGTGGGAGTGGGGCGTGCGCGCGCTGGTGAGCGACGCGTCCGCG
The DNA here is from genome assembly GCF_042792855.1 of Streptomyces sp. NPDC056600. NCBI lineage: Bacteria > Bacillati > Actinomycetota > Actinomycetes > Kitasatosporales > Streptomycetaceae > Streptomyces > Streptomyces sp. NPDC056600. The sequence continues at coordinate 31,337 of NZ_JBHTVQ010000028.1, read as the reverse complement.
ATCGCCAACCGTCTCGGCCTGGCGGCCGGTACGCAGTGGGAGCACGACCAGTACGTCGAGGGCACGCTCAAGGTGGGCGTCAACGCCCTGGCGGGCGGCAGCCCGCACGCCAGCGAGGAGGAGATCGCCCAGCAGGACTGGGGCGATGTCTTCACACCCGACTACCTGGACCCGGACTGGAGCAAGGAGTCCTTCGAGCAGGCCGGGCAGGACATCGAGCAGACCTGGAAGGACACCGGTCGCACGGTGATGACCGAGGGTCAGGGCGGGCGTCAGGCGGACATGCTCAACGACGCGCTCGGCATCAGCGACGACCAGTGGAACCAGGCGCTCGACGACACGTTCGGCCCGTCGCCCGAGGAACGCGCCCAGCAGGAGCAACAGCAGCAGAGCGGTGACGGCGGGGGTAACTGAGCATGGGTATCGGCGACTTCATCAAGGACATCACGCCGGACTCCGTCGAGAACGTGGTCGAGGACGGCGTCGAGTGGGCCGGCAACAAGATCGAGGGCGCGGGCGACTGGACCGCCGACCGCCTGGAGGATGTCGGCTGGGACTCCGGCGCGGACTGGGTGCGCGAGCAGTCGCGTTCGGTGGCCAACCGGATGGGCGCCGAGGTCGACGAGATGGACCTCGGACAAACCGAGGACAAGACCAAACTCATCTACGGCAGCCCGGACAAGATCCAGGCCACCGCCGACAAAATCCGCGGCTTCCAGACCGCGTTCGACAACGCCGGAGAAGGCCTGCGCGGCCTGGACTCCTCCAAACTGAAGGGCGAGGCCGCCGAAGCACTGCGCAAGGCCGTCAGCACACAGCCGCCGAAGTGGTTCACCGGCGCCGACGCCTGTGACAAGGCCGCCGCCGCACTGGACGCCTTCAGTCAAACCGTCATCTGGGCACAGGACCAGGCGCAAAGGGCGATCGACAAGTGGAAGGAAGGCGTCAAGGCCTCCGAAGAGGCCGCGGACGCGCACCGCAAAAAAATCGACGACTTCAACAAGGCCGTCGACCGCCACAACGCCGACCCCGACAAGTATCCGGCCGGCGGCCTGCCGCCGCGCCCTTCGCCGACGTTCACCGACCCCGGCAAACAGTTGATGCAGGATGCGCAGGACATCCTCGCCGACGCCCGCAAACAGCGGAACACCGCCGCCGAAACAGCGCGCAGCGCCGTCCGTGCGGCCCGCGACACCGCGCCCGAGAAGCCCACCTACGCCGAGCAGGCGCTGTCCGGTCTGCAGGAGATGCAGATCATGGGCGACCACGTGGGCGGCGGCATCATCAAGGGCACCGCCGGCCTGGTGAACTTCGTCCGCGGCATCAACCCGCTCGACCCCTACAACATCACCCACCCCGCCGAATACACCACCAACCTCAACAACCTCGCCGCAGGCCTGGTCCTCGCCGCCAACGACCCCGTCGGGACCGGCAAGCAGATGGTCAGCGACTTCATGAAGGACCCCGCCGAAGGGTTCGGCCGGCTCATACCCGACCTGGCGCTCACCGCGGCGACCGGCGGCGGAGGCGCCGCCGTCAAGGGCGTGCGCATCGCCGCGGACGCGGCGAAGGCCGCCCGGCTGCGCAAGCTCCTCGACGACGTCCCTGACGGCACCCACCGCCGCCCCGACGCCCATCGCATCACCGACGGCACCGACCCCGTCGACCTCGCCTCGGGCCGGATGTTCCTCCCGCAGACCGATGTCGAACTGCCCGGCATCCTGCCGCTGACGTTCACCCGGCGCACCGAGTCCGGCCTCACGGCAGGTCGGTTCCTCGGGCCGTCCTGGACGTCCACGGTCGACGAACACCTGCAGATCGACGCGATCGGCGTCGTCCACGTGACCCCGGACGGCCTGCTCATCGCCTACCCCCACCCGGTCCCCGGCTCCCCCACCCGGCCCGAGTCCGGCACGTCCCACACCCTGCTGGAACGTCACGGCGACGGCGAATACACGCTCACCGACCCCGACACCGGATTGGTCCGCCGCTTCACCGCCCCGTTCGGCAGCGAGCCAGGCGAGGACGGCACCGCCTGGCTGACTTCGCTCACCGACCGCAACGGCCACACCGTCACCGTCGACCGCACCGACGACGGCCTCCCCCTGGCCCTGGTCCACTCCGGCGGCTACCACGTCAAAATCGCCCTGGCGGACGGCCGGATCACCGCCCTCACCCTCGCCGGCGCCGGCGAGGACGGCGCCGACCTGCCGCTGATGTCCTACGGCTACGACCTCGACGGCAACCTCACCGCCGTCACCAAGCCCTCCGGCGCCACCACCACCTTCGTCTACGACGGCCAGCGCCGCGTGACCGCCTGGATCGACTCCAACAACAGCCGCTACGACTACACCTACGACGACCAGGACCGGGTCGTGGCGGAGGGCGGCGAAGCCGGCCACATCAAGATCGCCCTCACCTACACCGAACCCGACCCCGGCACCGGCCACCGCACCACCACCCTCACCACGGCTGAGGGCCACACCACCCGCCACCTGATCGACCGCCACAGCCGTGTCATCGCCACCACCGACCCCCTGGGGAACACCACACGCCTCACGTACGACGACCGCGACAACGTCCGCAGCCGCACCGATCCCCTGGGGCGCACCACCTCGTTCGCCTACGAGGAGAACGGTCGCCTGGTCACCGTCAGGCATCCCGACGGGAGCGAGACGAGCGCGACCCGCGGCCCGTCGGGACTCCTGACAGAGCTCTGTGGGCCGGACGGCGCCCGTTGGTTCCAGGAGTTCGACGACCGTGGCAACCGCACCGCGGTCACGGACCCCGCCGGGCACACCACCCGCTTCACCTACGACGGCGCAAGCCGCCCGACGTCCGTGACCGACCCCCTCGGCGCCGTCACCACCGTGCGCTGCGACACCGCCGGGCTACCCGTGGAAATCACGGACCCGAAGGGCGGCGTCACCCTTATCCGGCGCGACGCCTTCGGCCGCGAAGTGCACGTCACCGACCCGGCCGGCGCCGTCAGCCGCCTGGCCTGGTCCCCCGACGGTCACCTCGCGCTGTACACGGCTCCCGACGGCGCCACCGAGTCATGGACCTACGACGGCGAGGGCAACTGCCTCACCCACACCGACGCGGTCGGAGGCGTCACCCGCCTCGAGTACACCCACTTCGACCTTCTCGCCGCCCGGACCGGCCCGGACGGCGCCCGCCACGAGTTCCGGCACGACGCAGGCCTACGGCTCACCCAGGTCACCGGACCGCACGGAGAGACCTGGACGTACCGTTACGACGCGGTGGGCCGGCTCGTGTCCGAGACCGACTTCGACGCCCGCACCGTCACCTACAGCCTCGACGCGGCCGGGCAACTGCTCGCCAGGACCGATCATCTCGGCAACGTCATCGCCTACGCCTACGACGAGGCCGGCCGGGTCGTCCGGAGGGAGGCCGCGGGCAGCGTCACGTCCTACTCCTACGACCGGGCCGGACGTCTGGTCCATGCCTCCGGTTCCGACAGCGACCTGGTGCGGCGTTACGACCGGCGAGGCCTGCTGAAGACCGAGATCGTCGACGGCCGGACCCTCGAGCTCGCTCACGATGCCGCGGGCCGCCGGGTCCGCCGCACCACGCCCACCGGCCTCGTCACCACCTTGGCCTACGACGCCGCCGGACACGCGACCCGCATGACCACCGGCGGCCACGAGATCCGCTTCACCCACGACGTGGCCGGCCGGGAGCTCCAGCGGGTGTTCGGCGAAACCCTCACCCTGGCTTCCTTCCGGGACGAGGTGGGACGGCTCTCCACCCAGCAGCTCACCGTCGGCTCCCGCACCCTCAACAGCCGCACCTACGCCTACCGCGCCGACGGGCATGTCACCGCGATCTCCGACCAGCTCTCCGGCACCCGCGCCTTCGAGCTCGATCCGGTGGGCCGGATCACCGCAGTCCGTGCACGGGGCTGGACCGAGCGGTACGCCTACGACGCCTCCGGCAACCAGACCGAGGCGTCGTGGCCGGCCACGCACCCCGGCCACGAGGCCACCGGGGAGCGCGTCTACTCGGGTACCACCGTCACCCGGGCGGGTGGCGTGCGTTTCGAGCACGACGCTCTCGGCCGGGTGGTGACGCGACAGAAGCCCCGCCTCTCACGCAAACCCGACACCTGGCGCTACACGTGGGACGCCGAGGACCGCCTGACCTCGGTGATCACTCCGGACGGCACCCGCTGGCGTTACACCTACGACCCCCTGGGCCGTCGCACCGCCAAACTGCGCATGGCACACGACGGCAGGACCGTGCTCGAGCGGGTGGTCTTCACCTGGGACGGTGCGACCCTGTGCGAGCAGACCACGACTTCACCCGACCTGCCGAGCCCGGTCGTCCTCACCTGGGACCACCAAGGTCTCGCTCCTCTCGCCCAGACCGAGCGGATCCTGACGCCCGACGCCTCACAGCGGGAGATCGACTCACGATTCTTCGCCATCGTCACCGACCTGGTCGGCACCCCCAGCGAACTCGTGGACGAACAGGGCGAGATCGCCTGGCGGGCCCGCGCCACCTTGTGGGGCACCACCGCCTGGGCACGCGGCAGCACCACGTACACACCCCTGCGCTTCCCCGGCCAGTACTTCGATCCCGAAACCGGCCTGCACTACAACTACTTCCGGCACTACGACCCGGAGACCGCTCGCTACACCACCGCGGATCCCCTCGGGCTCGAGCCGGCGCCCAACCCCGCCGCCTACGTGGACAATCCTCTGTCCTGGACCGACCCGCTGGGGCTCGCCCCGTGCGCCCGTGGCGGCTGGGCGGACAAGGCGGACTTCACCAGTCAGAAGGTGATGAGCAAGAAGTTCCACGCCCACGCCGGGGACTTCCTCGACAACCCGGGAAACCTGAACAAGGCCAACATGCAGCGGTTCGAGGACGCCATGCGCACGCACATGACGGCGGACGGGACCAAGATCTATCGTTTCGACTACAGACATCAGGGTACGGCGGTCGGGTTCATCGATCCGGCGTCCCAGAAAATGGTCATGCTCCGGGCGGACGGTACGTTCTGGTCGGCGTGGAAGCTGACCGACAAACAGTTCACGAGCATCGTCGACGATGGGTTTCTCTGGGGATGACACTACCGGAACGTCAAGAACGGTCGAGCGCCGCTGCGCCGGTGCTGGGGCCGGACGGCGCCTTCTCGCAGGCGTGGCTGCGCGACAGACCGGTGGTCCCCGTTCCCGTGGGGGCGGAGGTCGACGCGGCGTTGGCCGGGCGGATCGCGGCCGGTTGCCGTGCCCTGGGGGCGGCGCAGGTCCTGTGCACCGATCTGTCGGACCGGTCGGGCGGGCCCACCGGCACGGACCTGCCGAGGCCGTCGACCCTGCCGGTCGGCGAGGAGTGGACGGGGATCCGTCCACCCAGCCTGCTCGTCACACCCGACGCACGGGGCGCCGTGCTGTTCCCGGAAGCGGGCCACGCCCTCGTCGCCGGTGACGCCGCCTTCATCTCAGCGGCCTTCGGCGAGGGCGTGGACGCGGCGCGAGCCCTGTTCGGTCGCTACGCGGAAGCGGTTTCCGGAAGTCACCCGGGTCTGCCCGCCGTCGCCGCCGCTCATCCCCCGCGGAACCGGGCGTGGTCCCGGCCCGAGGACGTCGCCCCGGACAGCGCGGCAGCACGACTGCTGGCCCTTCTCGACGCGTTCACCCACGGCTCGTGCACCGCACCGGAGTTCGCTCGCGGCTGGTGGGAGAACCAGCGGGCCTCCCAGGCGAACGGCGAGCGGATCCGTGAGCCGCTCGCCGACCTCTTCGACCAGGTCTTCCTGACACTGGAGGACTACGCGATCGAGCCGGACCTCGCCGAGCCGGGGGACCTCGACGACGCGCAGCTCCGCGAGGCCGTGACCCGGACCTGGAGCGCGTTCCGCGAGGGCTCCGGCCCGTCCGGCCGGTCCCGCCGGTGAGGGCGTCGCTCGTGACCTGGGGTGACGTTGTTCTCGGCGCCTACCGGGTCCCCGCCTCCCGCTGGTATCGGCGGCCATGAGAAGGCGCACGTGGCGGTTGGGGGCAGTGGCGGGGGTGACGGTGCGGGCGGCGTGCTGCGCGTCCGGACCGGAGAGCGCCGGGGTCGTTCGCTCGGCCTCGGACCTCGGCAGCCTGCCGGCCGACCGTTACGGCTTCACGTCCCAGGACTACCCGCGTTCGCTGCGCGCATCGGCGTTGCTGGTCCGGCAGTGCATGGTCGAGCACGGGCACGCGGATTTCCCGCTCGACCCCCGCCATCCCCAGGACCCTGTCGCCGACCGGTGCGGCCGGCCACCGTTCCACGGCCGACGGGCCGGCCCGAGCACGCGGCACGCCACGGCCGCCGACACCCTCACAGGGGCATCGGCGGCGTGCGGTCCGACGGACGAGCGGGCAGATCATTCCGCCGGCGAGTTCGCCCGCGGCGACGTCAGCCCATCTCCTCCAGCGTCTTGCCCTTCGTCTCCTTGACGAACTTCAGGACGAACGGGATGGAGAGCACCGCGAACACCGTGTAGATCACGTACGTGGCCGACAGGTTCCACTCGGACAGGGACGGGAAGCTCGCCGTGATGGCCCAGTTGGCGACCCACTGAGCAGCGGCGGCGACACCCAGGGCGGCGGCGCGGATCCGGTTGGGGAAGATCTCGCCGAGCATGACCCAGACGACCACGCCCCAGGAGATGGCGAAGGAGAACACGAACACGTGGGCGGCGATCAGGGCGACCCAGCCCTCGGTGGCGGGCAGCCGGCCGTCGACCAGGTCGGCGGAGAACGCCCAGGCCTCGAACGCAAGGCCCAGCGCCATACCGACCGACCCGATGAGGGCGAGCGGCTTTCGGCCCAGGCGGTCGATGGTCATCATCGCGAGCACGGTGCCGAGGATGTTGATGATCGACGTGGTGAACGAGTAGAAGAACGACGCCGACGGGTCGACACCGACGGACTGCCACAGCGTCGAGGAGTAGTAGAACGCGACGTTGATGCCGACGAACTGCTGGAAGACCGAGAGACCGATGCCCACCCAGACGATCGGCTTGAAGAAGAAGCCGCCCCCCATCAGGTCCTTGAAGGACGACTTGCGCTCGCTCTTCATCGCGGTCTCGATCTCGGCGACGCGGCCGTCGAGGTCGGCGCCCGGACCCTCGACCTCGCGGAGGACCGCGCGGGCGCGGTCGTACTTGCCGACGGAGACGAGGAAGCGCGGTGACTCGGGGATCACGAAGGAGAGCAGGCCGTAGACGACGGCGGGAATCACCATCACGCCGAGCATGAGCTGCCAGACCTCCAGGCCCATCAGCTCACCGCGCTGGTCGCCGCCGACGGCGTTGAGCAGGGCCCAGTTGACCAGCTGCGACATGGCGATGCCCGCGACGATCGCGCCCTGCTGGAAAGCGCCGAGCCGGCCGCGGTAGGCGGGCGGGGCCACCTCGGCTATGTAGGCGGGGCCGATCACGGAAGCCATACCGATGGCGAAGCCGCCGACGACGCGCCACAGGGCGAGGTCCCACAGCGCGAAGGGCAGCGCGGAGCCGACGGCACTGACGGTGAAGAGGACGGCGGCGATCTGCATGCAGCGGATGCGGCCGATGCGGTCGGCGATCCTGCCCGCGGTCGCGGCACCGATGGCGCAACCGATCAGCGCGATGGCGATCACCTGGGCAAGCGTGGCGGACCCGATGTCGTACCGGTCCCGGATGGCCTCGACCGCGCCGTTCACCACGGAGCTGTCGTAGCCGAAGAGGAACCCTCCCATCGCGGCTGCGGCGGTGATGAAGACGACACGCCGGAGATGTTCCGGGTGGGCCGTCCGGGCTCCTGACTCTGGGGCCGCAGTGATGGTCACGTTGTACTCCTGGGGGCACCGGCATCGTCGCCGGTGGGGGGCCGGGGTGGGGGTAGGCGTTCGGCAACGTCCGAGGACGCAGTTCAACCCTGGAGACCTTAAGTGTTCATTTTTTGAAGTCAATACTTCGACGAGTGCGACGTTAGCCATAGTTTGCGGCGCCAGTCACCCCTGGTTACGTTCAAGATCTATATGTATATGGAATCTTTGTGTGCACGGGCGGGCCCGTGTGCCTACCTGGTGGGGGGTGGAGTCCGTGGGGTGGCCGGTGTCCCAGTTCCCGGTGAGCCGCCTCGATTCGGTCTCCTATCCGAGGAAGCTCAGGCGGACCTGACGGTTCGGGTTGTCCGCGTTCGTATCGACGAGGCACACCGACTGCCAGGTGCCCAGCTCCAGGCGGCCGCCGATGACCGGGAGGGTGGCGTGGGGCGGGACGAAGGCGGGGAGGACGTGGTCGCGGCCGTGGCCGGGGCTGCCGTGGCGGTGCTGCCAGCGGTCGTCGGCCGGGAGCAGGTCGCGGAGGGCGGCGAGCAGGTCGTCGTCGCTGCCGGCGCCGGTCTCGATGACGGCGATGCCCGCGGTGGCGTGGGGGACGAAGACGTTGAGGAGGCCGTCGCGGCCGGCGGCCGTCTCGCGGAGGAACTCCTCGCAGTCGCCGGTGATGTCGGCGACGCGTTCGGAGGAGCCGGTGGTGAGGTGCAGGACACGGGAGCTGAAACGGTCTGACATGGGCCCATCCTGACGCATCCGCCCCGCGTGGGAAGAGAGGCGGGCCGCCGGTCGTTCGCAGGGGTGTGACGGATGCGGACGAGCGTGGGGTACGGGAGACCGATGTCGTGGTGGTGGGCGCCGGGCAGGCAGGGCTGTCGGCGGCGTACCACCTGCGGCGCGCCGGGTTCACGCCGGGGCAGGGCTTCGTGGTGCTGGACCACGCGCCGGGGCCGGGGGGCGCCTGGCAGTTCCGGTGGCCCTCACTGACCTACGGCAAGGTGCACGGGATGCACTCGTTGCCGGGCATGGAGCTGACCGGGGCGGACCCGGCTCGGCCGTCGTCCGAGGTGATCGCGCGGTACTTCGAGGACTACGAGCGGGCCTTCGGTCTGGAGGTCCTGCGGCCGGTCGAAGTGCGGGCGGTGCGGGAGGGCGAGGGCGGGCGGCTGCGGGTGGAGACGTCGGCGGGGGTGTGGTCCGCCCGGGCCCTGATCAACGCCACGGGGACCTGGGACCGGCCGTTCGTGCCGCGTGTCACGGGCCAGGAGACGTTCCGCGGGCGGCAGTTGCACACGGCGGGGTACCGCGGACCCCAGGAGTTCGCCGGGCTGCGTGTGGTGGTGGTCGGCGGCGGCGCCTCGGGGACGCAGCACCTGCTGGAGCTCGCCCCGTACGCGGCGGCCACGGCCTGGGTGACGCGGCGGCCGCCGGTCTTCCGTGAGGGCCCCTTCGACGAGGACGCGGGGCGGGCTGCCGTGGCCATGGTGGAGGAGCGGGTCCGGCGGGGGCTGCCGCCGCGGAGCGTGGTGTCGGTCACGGGACTGCCGCTGAACGACGCGATCCGTGAGGGGCTGCGGAGCGGGGTGCTGGACCGGTTGCCGATGTTCGACCGGATGACCCCGGAGGCCGTCGCGTGGGCGGACGGACGTGTCTTCCCGGCGGACGTGGTGCTGTGGGCGACGGGGTTCCGGCCGAGTGTGGGTCATCTGGCGCCGCTGCGGCTGCGGGAGCCGGGCGGCGGGATACGCCTGGTCGGCACGCGGGCGGCGGCGGACCCGCGGGTGCACCTCGTGGGGTACGGACCGTCGGCCAGCACGATCGGGGCGAACCGCGCGGGACGGGCGGCGGTGCGGGAGGTCCGGCGGCTGCTGGAGAGCGGCCCCGGGAGCGTGGAGAGGGGCGAGGCGGCCTGACCGCGACGACCGCGACCGGCGGAGGGGCGCGTCGCAGGAGGGTGCGAGCGGCTCCCCCGGGCAGTCGGGCCGGCCGGGCCGAGGGGCGGGAACCTCAAATCCAGCTCCGTACCTCGGCCGGGATCTTGTCCTCGTCCGGCGTTGCTGATCAGATCAACGCCTGGTCACGCCACTGCAAGGCGCGCGCCACTACGGGGGGAAGAGATGACGATCGGCCACGATGATCGAACAGCACGCGGCGACGCGCGTGTCAGGTCCGCGACAGTCTCCGCGTACATGGTCGCGGGCGTCTTCCATGTCGTCACGGCAGGGCTGTTCACCGTCGGTCTGCTGCTGACCGTGCTCGGCTTCAGCACCGTGGTCCAGCCCATGATCGGACTGCTCCTGCTCGCACTGACGCTCGCGCTCCGCCCGCGCCCCGGGCGCCTCGACCCGGAGCTTCCCACGCTGCGGGAGACCGACGCGCCGGCTCTGTTCGCGCTGCTGCACCGGGTGGCGGACGGCGCCGGAGTGCGACGCGTCGACGCGGTCCAGCTCACCGCCGGCTTCTCCACGCACGTCGTCCACCACGGGTTCCGCCGCAGGCGGTGCCTGGCGCTGGGACTCCCCCTCTGGGGTGGCTGTCCTCCCCAGCAGCGCATCGCCGCCGTCGCGCAGGCGATGATCGAGAGCGGCCCCCGCAACGTCCGGCGCGGCGTGTTCGTGGGCTCGGCCCTCGGGGCGTTGCGCGGTGGGGTGCGGGCCATGGCGGCAGGGGGGTCCCAGGCCCCGGCGAGCATCAACGTGCATGCGTACCGAGCGGACGACGTGGCGGCGGCGGTCTCCGTCGTGCAGGCCCGCAGCCGTGCGACGGAGCGTCTGCTGTGGCTTCCGCGGACCGCCGCGGCAGCGTGCGAGCGTCTGCTGCTGCGGCTCACCCGGCCGTCCGCGAGGCAGGCGCGGCTCGCCTCGGACGAGGCCGCGGCACGGGTCGCGTCCACCCCGGCCACGCTCGCCGCACTGCGTGACCGGCAGCTGGCACACGCGATCGGCGTGGAGCTGCATCGGCTGACCGTCGAGAGGAAGAGCTTCGGGAGGGCCCGCGGCGCGGCCTCCGGACGGGACGACTTCTGGGACGATGTGGCCCGGCATACGGATCGCCTGCGAGAGCAACGGAACGCCGCCGAAACCGGCCCGTCGGCGGAGGGTGACGGCGGGCGCGGCCGGTTGCGACCCGCTGACGAGGACACCGGCGCCCGGCGCATGGCCCGGCTGGCCCTCGGCCCGCAGTACCCGGCGACGGTCACGCTCGACGAGGCCGACCGTGTCCGCATCGAGGACGAACTCCGCCTGCCGGGGCAGGCGGTGGAGCGGCTGGTGCTGCGCGACGGCGTCGTCCGGGCTGCGTAGGGCGGCGCGGCCCGGGGGGTGAGGGTCACCCCCCGGCCGTCTCCAGCTGCGTGTCGCGGCGGACCAGCGCCGCGTAGCGGCCGTCCATGGCGAGAAGTTCCTCGTGGGTGCCGCGCTCGACCACGTGGCCGCGGTCGAGGACGACGATCTGGTCGGCGCCGCGGACCGTGGAGAGCCGGTGGGCGATGGTGATGGTCGTGCGGTTGGCGGAGAGCGCGTCGATCGCCTCCTGCACCGCGCGCTCCGTGCGGGTGTCCAGCGCGCTGGTGGCCTCGTCGAGGAGGAGCACCGGCGGGTCGCGGAGGATGGTGCGGGCGATGGCCAGCCGCTGCTTCTCGCCGCCGGAGAACCGGTGACCGCGCTCGCCGACGACCGTGTCGTAGCCGTCGGCCAGCTGGACGATGTGGTCGTGGATCTGCGCGGCGCGCGCCGCCGCGTGGAGTTCCTCGTCCGTGGCGTCGGGCTTGGCGAAGCGGAGGTTGTCGGCGACCGAGGCGTGGAAGAGGTACGTCTCCTGGGAGACGACGCCCACCGCGCGGGCCAGGGTGTCGAAGTCGAGGTCGCGGACGTCCACGCCGTCCAGCGTGACCCGCCCGCCGGTGACGTCGTAGAGCCGCGGCACCAGATGGCCCAGGGTGGACTTGCCGGCGCCGGTGGTGCCGACCACGGCCAGGCTGCCGCCCGCCGGGACGTCGATGTCGATCCCGGACAGCACCGGCTCGCCGTGTGCGTCGTAGCGGAACTCGACGTCCTCCAGGCGCACCTCGCCCTTGACCCGGTCGAGGCGGACCGGGTCGGGTCGCTCGGTGATGTCGACCGGGAGGTCGAGGTACTCGAAGATGCGCTGGAAGAGGGCGAGCGAGGTCTGGATCTGCACGCCGGTGGACAGCAGGCTGACCGTGGGCCGGAACAGCCCCTGCTGGAGCGAGGTGAAGGCGACCAGCGTGCCCAGGGAGACGGCGGGACCGCCCATGTGGAGGGCGAGGCCGGCCGTCCAGTAGATCAGGGCCGGCATGGCGGACATGACGATGCCGATGACGGCCATCCGCCACCGGCCGGCCATGTTGGACCTGACCTCGAGGTCGACGAGCTTCTCGGACTCGTCGGCGAAGGAGCGGGTCAGGGAGTCGGCGCGGCCCATGGTGCGGCCCAGCAGGATGCCGCTGACCGAGAGGGACTCGGTGACCGTCGCCGCCATCACGGCCATCTGCTTCTGCCGCCTGGTGGTGATCTTCTTGCGTTCGTCGCCGACCCGGCGGCTGATCCAGACGAAGACCGGCAGCAGGAGGAGCGAGACGACGGTGAGCCGCCAGTCCAGCGCGAGCATGGCGACGACGGTGGCGATGACGCCGGTGAGGTTGGAGACCAGCGACGTCACGGTCGAGGTGACGGTGGCCTGCATGCCGCCGATGTCGTTGGCGATGCGGGACTGCACCTCGCCGGTGCGGGTGCGGGTGAAGAAGGCCAGGGACATGCGCTGCAGCCGGCCGTAGACCGCGGTCCGCAGGTCGTGCATCACGCGCTGGCCCACGGTGGTGGAGATCAGGGTCTGCAGCACGCCGAAGACGCCGCCGAGGACGGCGCTGACGATCATGCCGAGGACCAGCAGACTCAGCAGGCCCGTGCGCTGCTGCGGCAGGGCGACGTCGAGGATCTCGCGGAGGAGGAAGGGACTGGCCACCGACACCAGCGAGGAGGCGCCGACCAGCACCGCGACGACGGCCAGGCGCCCTCGGTAGGGGCGGAACAGCCGCAGGATGCGGCGCACCTGCCGCGGCTGCTCGGGGTCGGCGGGCGGCGGGGTCCAGTCGATGCGTTCGGGGCGCATGGGCTCCTTAGGGCGGACGAGGGCCTGAGGGCCTGAGGGCCGGGGCTGCGGAAGGGTGAGCGGTGGGGCTTCGTGGGGCTTCGGGAGGCTGAGAAGTGGGGCTCGGTGGCGCTGAAGCACGCATCCCGGGGCATACGGGCCCAGGATCGTCACAGAGCTTAGCTCATTGTTACCCATACTCACAATGAACACCCTCCTGATATCGTTCCGACATGACGCTTCCCGACTCCGACGGGCTTCTCGCCGAGCAGCTGCTGCGCCTGACCCGCCGCGTCCACCGCATCCAGAAGCGCCATCTGGCGCAGCAGGGCATGGCCATCACCCCGGCGCAGTCCCGTCTGCTGCGTGCCCTCGCGCCCTACGCCACGCCGCCGCGGATGGCCGATCTGGCGGAGCGGCTGGAGGTGGTCCCCCGCGCGGTGACGACTCTGGTGGACGGCCTGGAGGCGAGCGGGCGGGTGCGCCGGGTGGCGGATCCGGGCAATCGCCGGGTGACGCGGATCGAGCTGACCGACGAGGGCCGCGCGGCGCTGCGGGAACTGCGGGCGGCCCGGCGGGCGGCGGCGGAGGAGATCCTGGAGCCGCTGACGCATGAGCAGCGGGAGACGCTCGGCGGGCTGCTGGACACCCTGATCGACGGCTCCCCCGCGCACCACCCCGGCTCCGCCTGAGACCCGCCTCCGGCCGCCCGTCGTACCCGGTCCGCCCACGCCCGGGTCACCGGCGCGGTTTGCGCCGCACCCGGCCCCGGTGGACGCTGGAAGAAGTGAGCGGCCGCCACTGGGCGCCGCTACCGGGCGGGAGGTAGTCGTGGGTATCGCCGACGGACCGGGGGACGACGTCTATCAGCCCGACGCGTCCGACATCCAGGACGACTCGGGGCTGCTCGACGTCGAGGACACGCTGGAGACCGACGACGTCGACGACCCGCTGGACCGCGGCTGGTCCCCGCCGGAGAAGCCCTGGGGGGTGGATCACACCGGGGAGACGGCGGCGGAGCGGCAGCGGGGCGAGTCGCTGGACGAGCGCCTGTCGAAGGAGCTGCCGGACGAACCCGACCTGCGGCTGGACGGCGACGGCATCGGTGACGCCGTCGACACCGACGGGGAGCTGAGGGACGGCGAGGTCGGCGGGACGCGGGCCGGCCGTCTGGTCGCTCCCGACGAAGGGCTGCGCCGCGACGAGGAGGCGGTCCTGGCCGCCCGCGACGTGGGCATCGACGGAGCGGCCGCCTCCGCGGAGGAAGCGGCCGTCCATCTGATCGACGAGGAGGAGTGAGTCGCGTGCAGCAGGAGAAGCATCCCGAGTACCGTCCGGTGGTCTTCCGCGACCGGGCAGCCGGTTACGCCTTCCTCACCCGGTCGACGGCGGACAGCGACCGGACCATCGAGTGGGACGACGGGCAGTCGTACCCGGTCATCGACGTCGAGATCTCCTCGGAGAGCCATCCCTTCTACACGGGCAAGGCCCGGACCGTGGACTCCGAGGGCCGGGTCGCCCGCTTCGAGCGGCGCTACGGCGGGGCGGCCGAGCCGGAGGGACCCGGCGCCGGCTAGGGCCGCGCCGCGGCATCGTCGGTCCTCGGTCTCCTCAGTCCCCCGGGCCGGGGTCGGGGCGCACGGCGGAGTGGAGGCCGGCGCGGGCCGCCTCCAGCTGGGCGGCGAAGGCGATGCCGAGGAACAGGGCGATCCCGGTGAGGTTGGCCCACAGCAGCAGCGCGATGAACGCGGTCAGCGGCCCGTAGACCGCGCCGAAGCCCGCGCTGTTGCTGACGTAGAGCTCGAGCAGCCCGGTCGCCGTCACCCAGATCGCGAGGTGGACGGCGGAGCCGAGGGCCAGCCAGGTGTAGCCGGGCTGGCGGCGGCGGGGCGACCAGCGGAAGATCACGGCCGAGGCCGTCCAGGACAGCAGCAGCCCCAGCGGAATGTCCAGCGGGTCCCACCAGTCGCCGCCCGGCAGGCCGAGGGACTCCGCCACGGCCCCGGCGACCGCGTCGCCCGTCACGAGGACGAGGAAGCCGAGCACCATGGGCAGCCCGGCGGCCCCGGCGAGGACAAGGGCACGCCCGTACTTGTGCGTGACGGGCCGGTCGCGTTCGATGCCGTAGATGCGGTTGGCGCCCCGCTCTATCTGCGCCATCGCCGAGGCCAGGTTGACCACCGCGAAGCCCAGGCCCAGCACCAGGGCGAGGTTGCTCCAGACCCCGCCGTGCGCGGTGCGGCGGGTGCCCTCCAGGACCTCCCGGACGATCCCGTCACTGGTGCCCGGGACGATCCGCTGGAGGGTGAGCTCGATGACCCGGCCGATGTCCTCGGTGTGCGCCGAGGTGGTCAGGCCGACCAGCGCGGCGGTGAAGGGCACCAGTCCCACCACGACCTGGAAGGCCAGGGCCCGTGCGTTGGTGAATCCGTCGGCGTAGCGGAAGCGGCTGAAGGAGTCGGCGATCAGCCGCCGGGCGCCGCCGTACTTCCGGAGGGCGGCCAGCGCCTCGTCGCCGGAGAGTTCCTCTCCGATCATGTCCCGCGTCTGGGGGACGTGGACGACGGTTCCCATGGTGTGAGGTCTCCTCGGCTGGGGGGCGTTCCCCTACTCCTGCCCCCGGCCGCCTCGCCTCACCGCGCCCGGCGCGGGGCCCGACGCGGGGCGCACCACGGGCCCGCCGCTCCGGGCACGACGCGGAGGTGTCCGCGGGGGCCCCGGAGGTGTCCGCGCGGGACCCGTAGGTGGCCGAGGGCCGCAGAGGTGGCCGAGGGCCGCAGAGGTGGCCGTGAGCCTCAGAGGTAACCGAGGGCGAACGCCGCGGCCACGCCGCCGGCGAGCATGAAGCCGGGCATGAGGACCCGGATCTCCACCCAGGCGCCGGCGCGGAAGCGCATCGGCTTCGGCGGACCCAGCGGGTACCAGCGCCTGCGGCCTATCGGGATGGGCCACAGCACGGGGCAGCCGGAGACGGTGAGCGCGTCGCCGATGCAGTGCACCAGCGCGCCGAGCACGATCGGCAGGCCCAGCCACAGGTACTCCTGGTCCGGCCCTTCGAACAGCCAGGTGGAGCCGTTGCCCGGACGGTCCAGGATCCCCGCGATGATCCAGGAGCTGGTGGCGGCCAGCAGCCACACCAGCACGTCGGCGCTGGAGCCGCGGGTGGCGCGCCACAGCAGGCCCTCGATGGCCAGCACCATGTGCACGAAGAGGATGAACAGCACGCCCCACCGGTCCCCCAGCGTGGCGATGGCCGCCGAGCCGGCGCCGATCAGGAGCGCCCACACCCAGGTGTGGGTGAGGGTGCGGTGGCCGCCGGAGCGCCGCGGGTCACCGGGTTTCCTTGTCGACTTGTAGACGGCGTACGACAGCTTGTCGACGATCTCGCAGATCCACTTGGACACCGGCCCGAAGGCCCGCGAGATGGTGGCCGCCTTGTGGTCGAGGTCGGGCGCGAGGGCCGCCCCCGCGCAGATCAGTGCTCCGGCCAGCAGGACGGGCCAGGGCATCGGCTCGCCCCAGGCTGCCGCGGCCGCGCCGACGCCGAGCCACGCGGCCGCGCCCGACAGAGCATGTGCTGGTCCCATCATGGCGTGCTCGCCCCGTTCCGCGATGTGCCGCTGTCTGTCGCACGCCGCTGTTGTCGCTCGTCCCGCTGTTGTCACGTCCGCTGTGCAGTTCAGCGGCACAGCGTAGCGGTGACGATCTTCGTCCGGGCATCCGATTCCCTGATCGTGACCTGGTCCGGGCAAGATGGGGACGTGACCCTCATCGATCAGTTGCCGCAGACCGCCGATCCCGACGCCCTCTACGAAGCCTTCGAGTCGTGGGCCCAGGACCGGGGCCTCACGCTCTACCCCCATCAGGAGGAGGCGCTGATCGAGGTGGTCTCCGGGGCGAACGTGATCGTCTCGACGCCGACCGGTTCGGGCAAGAGCATGATCGCGGCGGCCGCCCACTTCGCGGCCCTCGCCCGTGACGAGGTCACCTTCTACACCGCGCCCATCAAGGCGCTGGTCTCCGAGAAGTTCTTCGAGCTCTGCAAGATCTTCGGCACCGAGAACGTCGGCATGCTGACCGGCGACGCCTCGGTGAACGCGGACGCCCCGGTGATCTGCTGCACCGCCGAGGTGCTGGCCTCCATCGCGCTGCGCGACGGCAGGAACGCCGACGTCGGCCAGGTGGTGATGGACGAGTTCCACTTCTACGCCGAGGCGGACCGCGGCTGGGCCTGGCAGATCCCGCTGCTGGAGCTGCCGCAGGCGCAGTTCGTGCTCATGTCGGCGACGCTCGGCGACGTCTCGATGTTCGAGAAGGACCTCACCCGCCGCACCGGCCGGCCGACCGCGGTGGTCCGTTCGGCGACCCGTCCGGTGCCGCTGTCCTACGACTTCAAGTACACGCCGCTGACCGAGACGCTGACCGAACTGCTGGACACCCGGCAGGCGCCGGTCTACATCGTCCACTTCACCCAGGCGCAGGCCGTGGAGCGGGCGCAGGCGCTGATGAGCATCAACATGTGCTCCAAGGAGGAGAAGGAGAAGATCGCCGACCTGATCGGCAACTTCCGCTTCACCACCAAGTTCGGCCAGAACCTCTCCCGTTACGTCCGGCACGGGATCGGCGTGCACCACGCCGGCATGCTGCCCAAGTACCGGCGTCTGGTGGAGAAGCTGGCCCAGGCGGGTCTGCTGAAGGTCATCTGCGGCACGGACACCCTCGGCGTGGGCGTCAACGTCCCCATCCGCACGGTGCTGTTCACCGCGCTGACCAAGTACGACGGCAACCGGGTGCGCACCCTGCGGGCGCGCGAGTTCCACCAGATCGCGGGCCGTGCCGGGCGGGCCGGTTTCGACACGGCCGGTTTCGTGGTCGCGCAGGCGCCCGAGCACGTCATCGAGAACGAGAAGGCGCTGGCGAAGGCCGGCGACGACCCGAAGAAGCGCCGCAAGGTGGTCCGCAAGAAGGCCCCGGAGGGCTTCGTCGCCTGGTCCGAGTCCACCTTCGAGAAGCTCATCGCCTCCGACCCCGAGCCGCTGACCTCGCGGTTCCGGGTCACCCACGCCATGCTGCTGTCGGTGATCGCCCGCCCGGGCAACGCCTTCGACGCCATGCGCCGGCTGCTGGAGGACAACCACGAGCCGCGCCGGGCCCAGCTGCGTCACATCCGCCGGGCCATCGCCATCTACCGGTCGCTGCTGGACGGCGGCATCGTCGAGAAGCTGGACGAGCCGGACGCCGAGGGCCGCATCGTGCGCCTGACGGTCGACCTCCAGCAGGACTTCGCGCTCAACCAGCCGCTGTCCACGTTCGCGCTGGCCGCGTTCGAACTGCTGGACCCCGAATCGCCGTCGTACGCGCTGGACATGGTGTCGGTGGTGGAGTCCACGCTGGACGACCCGCGGCAGATCCTGCACGCGCAGCAGAACAAGGCGCGCGGCGAGGTGGTCGCGCAGCTGAAGGCGGACGGCGTCGAGTACGAGGAGCGGATGGAGCGGCTCCAGGAGGTCAGCCACCCCAAGCCGCTGGAGGAACTGCTCTTCCACGCGTACAACACCTACCGCCACAGCCACCCGTGGGTGGGCGACCACCCGCTGTCGCCCAAGTCGGTGATCCGCGACATGTACGAGCGGGCGCTGACCTTCACGGAGTTCGTGTCCCTCTACGAGCTGGCCCGCACCGAGGGCATCGTGCTGCGCTACCTGGCGAGCGCGTACAAGGCGCTGGAGCACACCGTCCCCGACGACCTGAAGTCGGAAGACCTGCAGGACCTGATCGCCTGGCTGGGCGAGATGGTCCGCCAGGTCGACTCCAGCCTGCTCGACGAGTGGGAGCAGCTGGCCAACCCGGAGGTGGTCACCGCCGAGGAGGCCCAGGAGAAGGCCGACCAGGTCAAGCCGGTCACCGCCAACGCGCGTGCCTTCCGGGTGCTGGTGCGCAACGCGATGTTCCGCCGGGTGGAGCTGGCCGCCCTGGACCAGGTGAACGAACTGGGCGCGCTGGACGCCGAGTCGGGCTGGGACGCGGACCGCTGGGGCGAGGCCATGGACGCCTACTGGGACGAGTACGAGGACCTGGGCACCGGCCCGGACGCCCGTGGCCCGCGCCTGCTGATGATCGAGGAGGACCCCGCTCACGGCCTGTGGCGCGTCCGTCAGACCTTCGCCGACCCGAACGGCGACCACGACTGGGGCATCAGCGCCGAGGTCGACCTCGCGGCGTCCGACGCCGAGGGCCGCGCGGTGATCCGGGTCACCGACGTCGGCCAGCTGTGACGCCTTGCGGGGCGGAGGCGGGAACGTGGAGGCGGGAACGGTGAAGGCGGGACACGTGGACGGGAGAAGAGGGACAGCATGACGAATCCGGCGGAGGGCCTGGTCGGCCTGCTCGACCTCGAGCAGATCGAGGTCAACATCTTCCGGGGCCGCAGCCCCGAGGAGTCGCTGCAGCGCGTCTTCGGCGGGCAGGTGGCCGGTCAGGCGCTGGTCGCGGCCGGGCGGACCGTGGAGCCGGACCGGCCGGTGCACTCGCTGCACTCCTACTTCCTGCGGCCGGGGCGGCCCGGCGTGCCGATCGTGTACCAGGTGGAGCGGGTCCGCGACGGCCGGTCGTTCACCACCCGCCGGGTCACCGCGGTGCAGCAGGGACGGACGATCTTCAACCTGACGGCCTCCTTCCACCTTCCGGAGGAGGGCCCGTTCACGCACCAGTTGCCGCCGGCCCGGCAGGTGCCGGACCCCGAGTCGCTGCCGACGGTGGCCGAGGAGATCCGCGAGCACCTGGGGGCGCTGCCGGAGCAGCTGGAGCGGATGGCGCGCCGTCAGCCCTTCGACATCCGGTACGTGGACCGGATGCGGTGGACGGCGGAGGAGGTCGCGGAGGCGGAGCCGCGCAGCGCGGTGTGGATGCGGGCGGTGGGGCCGCTGGGCGACGACCCGCTGGTGCACACCTGCGCGCTGACCTACGCCAGCGACATGACGCTGCTGGACGCGGTGCGGCTGCCGGTGGAGCCCCTGTGGGGGCCGCGCAACTTCGACATGGCCTCGCTGGACCACGCGATGTGGTTCCACCGGCCGTTCCGGGCGGACGAGTGGCTGCTCTACGACCAGGAGTCGCCCATCGCGGTCGGCGGGCGCGGGCTGGCCCGCGGGCGCATCTACGACCGTGCGGGCCGGCTGGTGGTCTCGGTGGTGCAGGAAGGGCTGTTCCGGGCCCTGTAGGCCCGTCCGCGCCCGGGCCGTGCCGGCGCCGCGCCCCCGGTCCGGAGCGCGGCGACGGTGCGGTCCGGTGTGCCACGCCGGTGCGGTCCGGGGCGTGGCGGGGTGCGGTCCGGTGGCGGCGGCGGGCGGGTGTGCCGAGGATGGCGGTATGGCGCACAGGATGACCGAGCAGGAGTGGCGGACCTTCGTCACCACGGGGACCCGTACCGGGAAGCTGGCCACCACCCGTACCGACGGCTCCCCGCACGTCGCACCCGTCTGGTTCGTGCTGGACGGGGACGAGGTCGTGCTGACCACGGGAGCGGGGACGGTCAAGGGCCGCAACCTCGCCCGGGACGGCCGGGCCGCCTTCTGCGTGGACGACGAACGGCCCCCGTTCTCGTTCGTCTCCCTCACCTGCCGGGCACGGCTCACCGAGGACCTGGACGAGCTGCGGCACTGGGCCACCAGGATCGCCGCCCGCTACATGGGCGAGGAGCAGGCCGAGCAGTACGGCGCGCGCAACGCGGTGCCGGGCGAGCTGCTGGTGCGGCTGTCCGTCGAACGGGTCAGCGCGATCGCGGGTCTCGCCGACTGACCGGATCAGCCGCCCGTCAGCCGCCTACCGAGTCGAGCATCCGTGCCGTGTGCATCCGTCCGGCGTGCTCCACCAGACGGATCAGCACCTCCTTGCCGGACTCCCGCTCCCGCGCGTCGCACAGGACGACGGGGGTGCCGGGGTCGAGGTCGAGGGCGGCCGACACCTCGTCGGGAGAGTAGGACCGGGCCCCCGCGAAGCAGTTGACGGCCACCACGAACGGGATGCTCCGGTGCTCGAAGTAGTCCACGGCCGGGAAGCAGTCCTCGAGCCGCCGGGTGTCGGCGAGCACCACGGCGCCGAGGGCTCCCTGCGCGAGCTCGTCCCACAGGAACCAGAAGCGGTCCTGGCCGGGGGTGCCGAAGAGGTACAGCGACAGCCCGGCCCGGATGGTGATGCGGCCGAAGTCCATGGCGACGGTCGTGGTGGTCTTCTGGTCCACGCCCGCGGTGTCGTCGACGCCCCGGCTCGCCTCGGTGAGCAGTTCCTCGGTGCGCAGCGGCCGGATCTCGCTGACCGCGCCGACCAGGGTGGTCTTGCCCACGCCGAAGCCGCCTGCCACCAGGATCTTGAGCGCCAGCGGGTTCACGGCATCCGGGTCGCCGGTCGCCCCGCCGGAGGGGGTGTCCGTCTGCTGGGGGACCATCGATCACTTCTCTCGGGTGTCTCGGGCGAACAGGTCGCCGCGGGAAGGGCGGTCACGGGTCGGGGCGGCGGGCGGGGTGGGCACGACTGACAACATTGATGAGCTCACGTGATCATAGAACTCGAGGTCCCGGAAGTGGTCGGGCGGTTCACAGCGCTCGCAATCCCGCGATCACCTCGCGCAGGACCCTCTCGTCGGGCAGCTGGGCGGGCGGTACCGGGCGGCTGACGGTCACGCAGCCGAGCTCCAGCAGGTCGCCGAGGAGGACCCGGACGACGCCCACGGGAAGGTCGGAGCCGGCCGCGAGCTCGGCGACCGACTGGGTCTCGGCGTGGCACAGCCCGAGCAGCACGCGGTGTTCGGGTCCCAGGGCGGACGCGGCGTTGGACGGCGCCTCCGGGGCGAGGGTGATCAGGGCGATCAGGTCGAAGCTCGCGTCGGCGGGTCCGGCGCTGGTGCGGCCGCCGGTCATGGCGTAGGGGCGGACCAGTGGTCCGGCCTCGCCGTCGAACCACTGGCTCTCGTACCAACGGCCGCCGCTGCTCCGCTCCGGGGAGCGGTCCGGGTCGGCAGACCGGTCCAGGTCCGGGGCGCGGGTCGGGGCACGGGTCGGGCCGGGGGGCAGGTCGTGCGTCGGGTCGTGGGCCGAAGGGTTCTCACGCATCCGGAACGCGCCTTCCGGTCAGCCGACGGGCGGCCGCACGGCCACCCGCGGCTGCTGGTGGAGGTGTTCGCCGACCCGCTTGACCAGCCTGGCCATCTCGTAGGCGATCAGGCCGATGTCGACCCGGGCGCCGGTCAGGACGGCCAGGCAGGAGCCGGCTCCGGCGGCGGCCACGAACAGCAGGCCGTCGTCCATCTCGACCATGGTCTGGCGCACCCCGCCGACGCCGAAGTGACGGCCCGCGCCCTTGGCGAGGCTGTTGAAACCCGAGGCCACGGCGGCGAGATGGTCGGCGTCCTCGCGGCCGAGGCTGCTGGAGGCGCCCACGGCGAGGCCGTCGTCGGACAGCACCACGGCGTGGCGGACCTCGGCGGTCCGCACCGTGAGGTCGTCCAGCAGCCAGTCGAGTTCGACGGACCGGTGGGGTCCGTCGGGCCCGGGGCCGTAGTGCACCGTGAGGGGGGCCTGGTTCATGCGGGGTCTCCTTCGCTGCTGTCGCCGGGGCGGCCGGGGTCGCCCGCTCCGGGGTTGCCCACGCCGGGGTCACCGGGGCCCGGCCCGCGGCCGGGCGGGCGTCCGCCGCCGCGCGCCCAGCCGTCGCGGTAGGCGGCCATCCGGTCCCGGACCGCCTCGGGGGTGCGGTCCTCGGCCGGTGCGGGGGTGAAGGCGGCGGGGCCGGGGGGCCGCTGCCTGAGCTGCGGGACGAGGTTGTGCTGCCGCACCCGCCGGGGCAGGCCGCCGTCCGCCGGCGCGGGGTGCGCGGCGGGACCGTCCACCACGTCCGGGGCGACGCCGGGACGGGCGCCGGACGGGGTCGCCGTCGGCGGCGCGTGCGGCGGCGGGGCGTGCGGGGGCGGCGGGGCGTGCGGGGGCGGGACGAACGGGTTCGTGCGGGTCGCGTGTCCGGCGGGAGTCCGGGGCGAACCGTCCTGCGACGCGCGCACCGGGTTCCCGTGCGGGGTGCCCGGTGCGGTGCCGGACGCGGCCGCCGTCGAGCCGCCAGGCATCGCGTCGCCCCTGCCGTCGGCCGGACCGCCCGGGAGGCCACCGGACACCGGCCCGGACGAGCCGCCCGGCGCCGCACCGGCGCGCACGCCGAACGCCCTGTGGGCCGAACCGGCCGACGTCGCATCGGAGTTGCCGTTCGACTCGCCGCCGGAGGGAGCGCCCGGCGTCGCGCCGGCACGACCGCCCGGCGCCCGGCCGGGCGGGCCGTCCGTCGCGGCGCCCGACGGGCGTCCCGGCATGGCCCCGAACGGTCCCTCGGACAGGCGACCTGGCCCGGTACCGGTGCCGGACGGGGTGCCGGCTGCCGTGCCGGATGCCGCGGCGTCATGCCCTCGGGCACCGAGGGCAGGGGTGCCCGGGCCTTCCGGCACCGGGGCGGGCGGCGCGCCCGGAGCGGGCGGCGCGCCCGGGGTGGACGCCTCGGGGACCCGGAAGGGCCCGGTGGCGGGGCGGGTGTCGCGCGGGCCTCCGGCCGTGCGGCGGGGGCGGAGCGCGGTGACCCCCGGCGGCGGATCGGCCGGCACCGGCGGAAGGTCCTCGGCCGCGTCGGCGGGCCGCACACCGGCTCCGGCGGTGCCGGATCCGGTGCCGGTCGCGGGCTGCGGCGCCCCGGCCGCCTGGGCGGGCAGCCCCGGCCGTGCCCCGCCCGACACGGGCAGAGCGCCATGGTCCGCCCCCGCACCGGCCGGGCGGCCGAGCGTCGCGGGTCCACCGTGCGCGCCGTCGCGATCCTGGTGCAGGAGGTTCTTCGGCAGCAGGATCACGGCCGTGGTACCGCCGTACGGCGAGGGCCGCAGGTGGACCTTGATGCCGTGCCGTGCCGCCAGGCGGCTGACCACGAACAGGCCCAGCCGGTCGCTGTCGAACAGGTCGAGGGCCTCGGACTGCTCGATCCGCCGGTTGGCCTCGGCGAGGGTCTCCGGGCCCATGCCGAGGCCCCGGTCCTCGACCTCGACCGCGTACCCGTTGCCGACGCCCTCGCCGGTCACCCGCACCTTGGTGTGCGGGGGCGAGAACTGGGCGGCGTTCTCGACGAGTTCGGCGAGCAGGTGGGTGAGGTCGGCGACCGCCGCGCCGGTCACCGAGGTCTCGGCGAGCTGGCGGACGTCGACCCGCGCGTACTCCTCGATCTCCGAGACCGCCGCGCGCACCACGTTGGTGAGCGAGACCGGCCTGCTCCAGACCCGGCCGGGGGCCGCTCCGGAGAGGATGATCAGGGACTCGGCGTGCCGGCGCATGCGGGTGGTGAGGTGGTCGAGCCGGAACAGGTCGCCGAGCTCGTCGGGATCCTCGGCGCGGCGCTCCATGCCGTCCAGCAGCGCCAGTTGACGGTGCACCAGGACCTGGCTGCGCCGTGCCAGGTTGACGAAGACGCCGGAGATTCCGCTGGCGAGTTCGGCGCGCTCCACGGCGGCACGCAGGGCGGCCCGGTGGACGGTGCCCAGGGCCTCGGCGACCTGCCCGGTCTCGTCCTCGGCCGGCGGGCCGTGCGGCGCCTCGGCCCGGACGTCGATCTCCTCGCCGGCACGGAGTCTGCGCATGGCCTGCGGCAGTTTGCGGCGGGCGATCTCCAGTGCGCTGTTGCGCAGTCCGACCAGGTCGGCGACGATGCCGCGGCCGATCCGCACGGAGATCAGCAGGGAGACCGCGACCGCGAGGAGGCCGAGCAGGACGGCGCCGCCGGCAGGGCTCAGCAGTCCGCGTACGAGGGGCCCGGCGCCCTCGGGGTCGGCGTGCGCGGCGTGGTCGGAGATCCGGCCCAGGGTGTCGCGCACCGGGTTGTGGGCGCCCGCCCAGTCGTCGGCGGCCACGGCGCGGGCGGCGGCCTCGCCGGCGTCGGCCCGCAGGACGGCGTCCTCCGCCCGGGCGAGCGCCTTGTGGCCTCCGTCGCGGGTGAGCGCGCGCCAGGCGCCGGCCTGGGGCTCGCGCAGGTCGGGGACGGCGGAGTCGGTGAACGCGCGGCGGGCGGCCGTGGCGGAGGTGAACAGCGCGAGCCGTTCGCCGTCGAGCGAGCCGTCGAGCCGCGCCGAGGCGAGAAGTGCGTCCTCCTGGGCCAGCGCCTCGCCGGCCCGGCCGAGCTCGAGCAGGATGCGTCCCTCGGAACCGGCGCGGACGTGCGGGATGCAGGTGAGCGAGCCCTCGACGGCCAGGGCGTCGTCGATGACGCCGGTGTACGCCCGGTAGACCTCCGTCCAGCCGGCGTCCCCGTCGAGCAGGGTGTCCCGCACGGTGTCCAGGGCCTCGGCGGCGGCCAGGAAGGCGCGCACGCGCCGGGGGACGTCGGGCGGGAGCTCCCCGCTGTCGGCGACGGTGCCCGCGCCGTCGATCCGCAGTCGGCCCACGGCGCGGTCGGTGGTGTCGGACAGCGCGCCGAACTCGCCGTGCGGCGCCGCTCCCCCGGACGCGGCGTGCCGCACCGCCGAGGCGCGTTCGGCCTGCAGGGCGGCGACGGCCTCGGCGACGGGTGCGCGCAGCTGTGCGTCCACCCGCTCGGCCCGGCTCATGGCGGTGACCTCGCGGGCCGTGGTGACGGTGGCGTAGCCCCACAGGGCCAGCAGCGACATCACCGGCACCATCAGCAGGCTGACCACCTTGGCGCGGACCGTCCGGGGACGCAGCCGCAGCCGGTGGCCGGGGCCGGCCGGACGGCCCGAGGGCGCGGATGGCCGCCTCGTGCCGGGGGCGGCGCTCGCGGCGAGGGCGGCGAGTTCTTCCGCCGTCTCGTCGGCCGGGGGTCCGGCGTGCGCCCTGCGGCCGCGGGCCGGGGGCGGGGTCCCGGGGCCGCCGGCCCTAGGGGATGTACGCATGGCTCCCTCGTCGGTCGGGGGTCGGCTCGGGCTCGGTGGGCGCCGGCGCGCTCCGCCAGGCACGCTGCGCGGCCTCCTCGGCGGCCCGTTCCCGCGCCGTGGGGGAGAGCGCGACGAAGGCCGAGGTCAGGAAGAGGTAGGACCCGAGGCCCACGGCGAGCGGGAACACGAACTGCATCGCGGTGGCGCCGGCGAGCGGCTCGGCCGACGGGACCAGCCGCACCCGCACCGCGAGCATCCCGGTGTAGTGCATGCTGCTCACCGCCAGGCCCATGAGCAGGGACGCGACGGTCACGGCGAGCGGGGAGGTGATGTGGAGGGCGGCCCAGAGCGCCGCGGTGGCCGCGACGACCGCGATCACCACGGAGACCGCGACCATCAGCGGGTCGAAGGAGACCTCGCCGTGCAGGCGCAGGGCGGCCATGCCGAGGTAGTGCATGGAGGCCACGCCGAGGCCCGTGGTCAGTCCGCCCAGGATCAGGGCGCGGGTGCGGCCTCGGCCGTAGCCGACGGCGAAGACGCCGGCGCAGACCACGATCATGGCGACGACCAGACTGACCACGGTCAGCGGCACGTCGTAGCGGAGGTCGGTGCCGCGGACGGCGAAGCCGAGCATCGCGGTGAAGTGCATCGTCCAGATGCCGGTGCCGATGGCGGAGGCGGCGGTGAGCAGCCAGTTGCGGCGCGAGCCGCCGGTCGCCTCGAGCGCGCGGACGGTGCAGCGCAGCCCGAGAGCGGCGCCGATGCAGGCCATCGCGTACGACAGCACCGGGGTCAGCCAGCCGAAGGCGGCGTGGTCCAGATGTCCCATGGCACCGGGACGCTAGTCAGGCGTCCGGCTCGCGGGGCGCGGGGTTTCGAAAGGTGGCGGAACATGACACTTCACTTCACCCACCGGACCGCCATGTGACCGGTCCTGCACCCACCGTGACGACGGTTCCGGAGAGCGTGGTCACGGGCGATCATGCCGTCATGAGCGAGCACCGCACCTCCCCGTACGACCGTGACCATGTGCGTGAATTCTTCGCCGCCCGCGCGACCGGCTGGGACCGGAAGTTCCCCGACGACGGCCCCGCCTTCGCCGCGGCGGTGGCCGTGCTGGGGCTGCGCCCGGGCGACCGGGTCCTGGACGCCGGCTGCGGCACGGGGCGCGCGCTGCCCGCGCTCCGGGCGGCGGTGGGACCCTCGGGGGTGGTGCTGGGCCTCGACCTCACCGAGGAGATGCTGCGCACCGCGGCGCACGCCGGCCGCGGCCGGGACGGGGCGCTGGTGCTGGCGGACGCGGCCGCTCCCCCGGTGCGCTCCGGCGCGCTGGACGCGGTGTTCGCGTCCGGTCTGATCGCGCATCTGCCCGATCCGGGGCGCGACCTCGCCGCGCTGGCGCGGACGGTGCGGGCCGGGGGCGTGCTGGCCCTCTTCCACCCGGTGGGCCGGGCGGCCCTGGCCGCCCGACAGGGGCGCGAGCTGGACGCCGGTGACCTGCGGGCCGCGGAGAACCTGCGGCCGCTGCTGGACGCGGCGGGCTGGCGGCTGACCGCGTACGTGGACGAGCCCGCCCGCTTCCTGGCGCTGGCGGTACGAACCGGCGGGTGACCCGGCGGTTCGTACCGGCCGAGAAATCCCCGGAACCATCGACGGGGCAGGGCTGTTCGATTCCACGTCGGTGAGGGAAGACCGAACGCGAGGCAAACACACAACGGACAGACCCGGAAGAAGGTGGTCCGCAGTGCTCGGCAAGCTGCGCACGGTGCTCGCCCGGTTGATCCGCCCCGCCACACCGGCTCCGACGGCCCCGGGACCGAGGCCGCGCAACCACAACCTGTTCGACGCGGCCGCCGCCTACGTGGCCGCCTCGGCCACGGACGACGAGGACGCCAAGGACGAGGCCGCCTCCTGGGTCTCCCCCGAGGCGCTGTCCTTCGGCGTGACCGAACTCGCCTGCCGCGCGGTGCTCACCCTGTCCAGGGAGCACGGCACGAGCCCGGACGCGGTGGCCCGCGAACTGCTGGGGGTGCCCGCACCCCGGGCGTGAGACGGCGCTCCTGCGCAGGTGACAAGGGTGCCGCCGCCGGTCTAGGGTGCGCGCCGACGACCTGTGACGAAGGAGGCTGCCGGCATGGCCGGAACGGATGGGTCCGCCGTCGGCGCGAGGGGTTCCCGGAACGGCGCCACGGGCGCGGCGGCGGACGGCGTGGTGGACGGTGCGGCGGACGGCGTGACGGACGACGACGCGCTGTCGGTGCTGACCGCGGTCCTGCTGACCCCGGCACGCTTCCCCGGTGTGCTGGGCGACGACTACCCGCAGGCGTGCGCCGTGCTGGGGCTGGACCCGACGCCCGGCGGCTACGGCCTGGTCTTCGGCCAGGACGGCGGCGGCGCACGCTGGACGGTGGTGGTCGACGACGTCTCGCTGGTCGCCATGGCCATCGCGTCCTGGGACTGCGGCATGGAGTACGACCTCTCCCCCGACGAGCGTTCCATGGTGGTCGCGCTGCCGGGGTGGCCGCTGTCGGTGGCCGTGAAGGCGCCGGGCCTGCCCTCGCCCCACGACCCCGATCCCGAGGAGGCCGGACCCGCGCTGGCCCCGCCGGACACCAGCGAGTGGGGTCCGGCCCAACGGCGGCTGGGCGCCGACGAGATAGCCGCCCACTGGGCCCACTTCCGCACCCAGGTGAGCGACGAGGACTTCGCTGTCGCGCCGGGCACGGAAAGCGCCGCGAGTGCCGCGGGCGCCCCGGACGCCCGGGATGCCGCGGGCGTCGCGGGAACGGGGGGTTCGGGAACCGCGGACGTTCCCGGGGCGGCGGGCCGCACGGCCCGCCCCGGCGTTCGCCAGGTCCTCGACGCGGCCCGCGCGTACCTCGCGTCCCCTCCCCCGCCCGGCCGCGTCCGCGCCTTCTTCGCAGGCGGCGACGCGCGCACCGTGCGGGCCGACGGGCCGGGCTGGTCGCTGGTGGCGCGGACCGACGACATAGCGTTCGTCCTCCTCGACGCCGAGCCCCGCGAGATCATCCCGGTCGGCCGGGGCCCCGAACTGCCCGCGCTGCTGGAAGGGTTGGCCGGCATCGCGGCCGAGCCGGCCTGATCCGCCGAGGCCCGTCCCGCCGGGCGGACCTCGACCGCGAGGGGCGGGCACTCGACCGCACCGGCGGAGGTCCCGGTCCGGGCCGGCAGACGAACGCCTTGACCGCCCCGCGCCCCCCGACACCCTGAGGCATGTGGCGCACCGCCACTCACGTGCAACCATCCCTGGCTCCCCGCCACATGGTTGACGGTGCGCCAGGCCATCACGATGAGGCAGCCCGCGGCCCAGCCGCGCCGCAGCCGCACCGCACCGCGGTGCGCGCCTCTGCGGCGTCCGGCGGCCGCCCTACCGCTCCTCAGCCTCTGGAGGCCGTACATGCGTCTGTCCCCGGGCGTCCCCTGGGTCGCCGCGACCCTGATGGCAGTGACCGCTCTCGGCGCCTCGCCCACCGCGGCCGCCTCGACGCAGGCCGCCGACGCGTCGGGCCACTGCGCCCGTCACCAGCACCTCACGGTGCCCGCCGCGGACCATCAGGAGAGCGCCTGCCTCGACGACCTGACGACCACCGGTCTGGCCGGCACCGCGTACACCGACATGGCCGACCAGGCGGGCCTGACCTCCGTCCGGACGCTCAAGCCCTCCGGCGTGCCCGGTGTGCAGATCGACGGCTACTTCCCCGACAGCTCCTCCTTCAACACCACCCACGGCTGGAACCACGACGCCCAGTTCGTGATCCGCCTGCCCGACGACTGGAACGGCGGCCTGGTGGTCGCCGGCGCGCCCGGCACCCGCAAGCAGTACGCCTCGGACACCGCCATCTCCGACCACGTGCTGTCCCTGGGCTACGCCTACGCGGCCACCGACAAGGGCAACAGCACGCCGAACTTCTACACCGACGGCAGGCGCCCCGGCGACGCGGTCGTCGAGTGGAACGACCGGGTCACCCAGCTGACCCGCGCGGCCAAGGCGACGGTCGCCCAGCGCTACGGCAAGGCCCCGCGCCGCACGTACGTCACCGGCATCTCCAACGGCGGGTACCTCACCCGCTGGCAGCTGGAGAACCACCCCGAGCTGTACGACGGCGGCGTGGACTGGGAGGGAACGCTGTGGACGGCGGACGGCCCCAACATGTTCACCTCCCTGCCGACGACGATCGCGCACACGCGCGGTGAGGCCGACGACCAGGACCTCTACTCCGTCGGCTTCGCCCAGGGCTCGGAGTTCCTGTGGCCGTACCACGCCACCGCGTACTGGGGTGTGACGCAGAAGACCTACCGCGCGGAGTTCGACCCCACGTACGACGCCGCCTGCCCCGGCGCCTCGGCGGGCTCCACCGTCGCGGAGATCCTCGCGCCGTGCGCCTCGGACGCCACGTACGACTACGCCTCGCGCCCGCGGGCCGTCCACGACGCGGTGGAGCGGGTCTCCCTCACCGGCCGTATCGGCCGCCCGATGATCACGCTCCACGGCGACCTGGACACCCTGCTGCCCAAGGCGGCGGACTCCGACGTGTACGCCCGGATGATCGACAAGGCCGGGCGCGGAGCGCTGCACCGCTACTACGGCATCGAGGGCGGCACCCACGTCGACGGGCTGTACGACAGCTACCCGGCGGCGCTGCGCCCGATCCTGCCCTGCCACCGCTCCGCCTTCGACGCGCTCACCGCCTGGGTCGAGGACGGCGTGCGGCCGCCCGCCGACCACGACGTGGCGCGCCCCGCCGAGGGCGACGTGGCGAACAGCTGCCCGCTGGAAGGCTAGTAGTGCTTCGTTAGGTTCTGTGCTGTCTGCGGCGGCTTCGAGGGTTGGGCAGGGGGCGTCCGCAGGTGGTGCAGGCACCGGTCCAGCACCTCAGCAGGTCCTGAAGGGCGTCGAGGACCTGGTAGAGGGTCGGGCCGGTGTGCGGACTTTTGGGTCGTGCCGCCTGAGGGTGAGGAATGCCTGGGCGGCGGTGACGAGGGTGACGTGGTGGTGCCAGCCGCGCCAGGGGCGGCCCTCGAAGTGGTCCAGGCCCAGTCCGTGCTTGAGTTCGCGGTAGTCGTGCTCTATCCGCCAGCGCATCTTCGCCCATCGCACCAGGTCGGCGACCGGGGTCGAAGCGGGAAGGTTCGATATCCAGTAGTCCGTGGGAGCGTTCTGCCCGTCCGGCCACTCGACCAGGAGGGTCTGGGTGGGCAGGACGCCGTTCCAGCGGTTGCGGCCACCGCCCGCTTCCTGGGACGCGGCCAGGGACTGCTTGCCCGCAGGCCGTACCGTCAGCACCGCGAACCGTGAGGTCATCGCCCCTTTGCTGCCCTGCCGCCAGGTCACCTCGGCGAACCGGTCCGCGCCGGCCTCGGCCACGAGGACGGACACGGCTCGTGGCGGGATGCGGTAGCGGGGAAGCGTGGGCGGACCGAGCCCGCCGTAGGCAGGCTGGTGCGGCGTGACGTTCGCCGGGTGGGCGACTTCCTTGCC